>CABVBB010000568.1 GCA_902496505.1 uncultured Peptococcaceae bacterium | reverse complement strand
TCTAGAAAGTATGTCCAAAAGAAGGTCAGGAGAAAAAAGCAGCAAAAGACTAGGCAAAATTATTCCAAGAGACAGCAAAAACGAGGCTGCCGCAACGATGATAAAAATCGTTATTGCGACAGCCCCTTTTTTGTGCAGTTGTCAAATTTCTTTCTGGGTAAAAATATCGATCGCTTTACTAGCTATACTGGCATTGCATGATTTACAAAAGGCCGATGAGCATCCAATAGGGGACGGCGATAGCCAGAACGAAGAGGAAGTTGAGCCCCATTTTGACGGCGAAGAATTTCATGAAGTCTTTGCTGGCGATTAGGCCGAAGGAGAAGAGGAAAAGGTAGTTGAAATATTCGTAGGGGAAGATGATCTGGTCTAAGCCTTGCTGGAAAGCGTAGAGCACAGGGTAAGGGCTGATGCCCATATCCAGCGTGATCTGCAGCATAGGCACAGTCAGCGCGGCGATCTCGGCTAACGGGGTCAGGAGGAAGTTGAAGCCGGCGGCAATGATCCAGACGATGGCGATCAAGGTGATGGGACCGCTGCTTTGCATATAAGGCATGACAAAAGCGGAGATGATCTGACCGATGCCGATAGCGCCGGAGACGGTGCCGATGGTCAGGCAGGAAGCGACGAAGACTACCAGAGAGAAGTTGAGTTTTTCGATATCCTGCTTGATGCCGATATTGACGCCGGGGAAAAAGACGGCCACTGCGGCAAAGATCCAGCCCCAGTTTTTGTCCAAATGATGCAGGGAATCGGTGACAAGGAAGATCGCCAGCAAAATGACGAGCACAGCGGCTTTCTTTTCGGCCAAGGTGGTCTTGCCTAAAGCGGCGTATTCCTGTTCAAAATAAGCTTTGCCTTGGAAGGGGATGTCTGGCTTGAAGAGTTTGGTGGTGACGAAGGCCATGAGCAGACACCAAGGCAGGAAGATGAGGTTGTGCAGGAAATTTTGCAGCCAGCTCAGCTCGATGCCAAAGGCGCCGTTGGCTAAGCCCATGATGATGCCGATGCCGATAGGGTTGTAAGAAATGTAGGCAGGCAGCATAGCGGCGATGGCGGCACCGATCATGATGCCGGCGGAGGTCTTGCTGCGGCCAAGCTCCAGTGCCACGCAGATGCCATAAGAAAGGGCGATGAGCGGGATCGTCAGTGCGCCTGGCAAAATGATATTGATGATGATGCCGGCCAGCATGAAGCCATAGATAACGCCCTGATAGGAGCCGCCGGTCTTGATGATGACGAAGTAGGCCGCACGCTTGAGCAGGCCGACGCGCTCCACACAGTTGATGAGTACTAAAGAGCCGATCATCATCCAGGGGATACTGCTGGTCCAAGGAGCAAAGGCTACCGCAGAGGGCACGACGCCGCAGAGGGTGTAGCCGATGGGAAGAAGGACGGCAGGTACGAAATTGTCCAAGAGTTCAAAAGCAAACATGAGGATAGCACAGATGGTCAGCGCCAGAAACATCTTGATGGGCTGGGTGAAAGTCTCTGTCACGGGAATGAAGAGGATGATAGCGGGGATCACCAGGGTGATCAGCCAGAAGATCTTCTTTTTGGTATCCAGTTTGGGTGGGATAAGGGCTGCGGACATAGAAAACGCCTCCGATCGAATGAAATAAAAAGGGGGCAGCATAGCCCCCTCAGCATAATTATCTTTAAACGAGGATCTGATGGATGATAGAGCCTTCGTTTTGCGCAGGTACGCGGACACCCGCTAAAGCGGCCAGTGTGGGAGCGACATCCACTTGGCGGATGTGACGGTCGACATAACCCGACTTGATGCCTTTGCCGCAGGCTACAAAGATCGGCGAGACGGAGGTATCGAAATAGCCGCGCTGGGTAGGCAGGGAATCCATATGGATGAGGTTGTAGCCTTCTTCCATGAAGAAGACGATGTCACCATATTCCGGGCCGCCCATGCCGATCAAAACAGCGTCGCGGTTGCGCAGGGCGATAGAGACGACGCGCTTGCCGGTGTGCAGATCGCGGTAATTGTACAGATCGCTGATGATCTGTGCTTCCAGGTCGTACTGATCAGCCGGATCAACGATGCCGTGATCAGTGCGGCCGATGAGATTGAGATAGATAT
>CABVBB010000567.1 GCA_902496505.1 uncultured Peptococcaceae bacterium | reverse complement strand
AGCAGGCGAATCCTCTCTGCGGTAGAGCGCCGCCACTGCCGGCGGCAGCATCGCTTTGATCTGGCCATACTCCACCAAGATCACCGGCCGGTGGCTGACTGGATCGTTCAGGCTGTTGCCCGTATCCATGAGCGCCCGGATCGACACCCGCTCTCCAGCAAAGCCCACCTCCACGGTGACCACCCACGGCGCCGCCAAAAGATCATGCCGCAGCGGCCGCTGCAAGACGCCCACCAGCACCAGTGCCGCCAAAATACCGAATGACAGCCAGACCAGCTTGAAATCCACCAGCACCATAGCAATGCCGCCCAGCGTCTGGATGAAGCGCTCGCCAAAGAGATACATGGCCGCGATGACCGCGCCGCCCATAGCAAATGCTATCCCATAACAATAAGCCAGCGCCTTGCCCAGTGCCTTGAAGTTTTTCGGATGGAATGCGGCCTCCACCATCAGCACCGAACAGGCCGCCTTGCCCAAAAATCCTGCCAGATACTGACCAAAGGGCAGCAGGATCAAGACCGCATAGGCCGCTCCGCACAATGCGCCGCCCAATAAGCTGCGCCGTGTATAGTTCAAATGGCCCAAGCGGCCTGTTGCCCACAGCAGCACGCCGTCCATCAGCAAATTGACCAGAAAAACATCATCGACATAGATCGTCACGCTCTCGCCCCCATATATTTCCAGCGCTGTTTCTATTATACTCTTCCCCCCAGGCAAAGACTGTCGATTCCTGAGGAGCACCGTCTGCTATCTCCCAGCTTTATTCGACAGCGGCTGGCGCTAAATGCCAAAAAGGCTGCCGACAAATGCTCGTGTCAGCAGCCTTTCTTATTCACAGCAGCACAAAAAAGCGCCGTCAAGATCTGACGGCGCTTGTTGATTTTATAGGGTGTTTACCGTTGTTTCGGACGACGCAGGAAATCAGGGATCACGATGTCATCCAAGCCAGAATATCTTGGCTCGCGGCTTGTGGTCGGTTCAGCGGTCTGCGGCGCAGCAGTGGTCTGCCGTCCGGCAGCGCGTTCCTCGGGCTGCTTGGCAGCTGCTGGTTCTTCCGGCGCTTTGGGCTGAACGTCCTGGAAGCCTGTCGCGATAACGGTGATCTTGATCTCATCGTTTTCATTATCTTCGTTAAAGGCACCGAACATGACGTCAGCTTCTGTACCGGCTGCATCGTAGATGAAGTCTGCTGCTTCCTGAGCTTCTAAGAGCGTCAGATTCGCACCAGAAATATTCATCAGGATACCTGTAGCGCCCTGCATGGAAAGCTCCAGTAACGGTGAAGATACCGCTGCTTTGGCAGCTGCTACAGCGCGGTTCTCGCCTTTGGCGACGCCTACGCCCATGAGCGCTGTACCTTTATTGGCCATGGTGCTGCGGACATCGGCAAAGTCCAGATTGATGATGCCGGGTTTGGAAATGGTATCAGAAATACCCTGTACGCCTTGACGCAGGATATCATCAGCAAAAGCAAAGGCTGCTTCCAGCGTGGTGTCTTTGCTGGCAATCTGCAGCAGACGGTCATTGGGGATGGTGACGATAGCGTCGACCTTCTCCTTCAAATTATCGATGCCCTTCAAAGCCTGATTGAGCCGTTTTTTGCCTTCAAAGGCAAACGGTTTGGTCACGATAGCGATAGTCAAAGCCCCGATGCTCTTAGCAACCTCGGCAACGACTGGTGCAGCACCAGTGCCTGTGCCGCCGCCCATACCAGCGGTAACGAAGACCAAGTCCGCCCCTTCCAGAGCGCTGGCCAGATCCTCGCGGCTTTCCTCAGCAGCTTTAGCTCCGACCTCAGGGTTGCCGCCTGCGCCTAAGCCTCTGGTCAACTTATTGCCCAGCTGGATCTTGACATCCGCTTTAGAGGTCTGCATGACCTGAGCGTCTGTATTGGCTACGATAAATTCTACGCCCTCCACCTTGGCCGCGATCATGCGGTTGACAGCGTTGCCGCCGCCGCCGCCGACACCGATCACCTTGATGCAGGCAAGATTCCCTTTTCTTTCTTCGTCAATAAACTCCATTGCCATCTTTTATCACTCTCCGCATTTGTTTTCTACTCATTTCTTAGGTGCAGCTTCCTTCAATTTGATCA
>CABVBB010000566.1 GCA_902496505.1 uncultured Peptococcaceae bacterium | reverse complement strand
CAAACCCTCAGCGATCTCCAAAAAGACTTTGGTATCGGTCAGCGCCTTGATCTTACCGCAAATACCGCCAATGGTGATGATCTTTGTGCCTGTTGTCAATTCCTTAAGCATTGCATTTCTTTTCTTCGCCTGCTGCTGCTGTGGTCTGATCAATAAAAACCACATCAAAGCCACGATCAGCACAATATAAAGGATCGTACCTGTACCTTGCATTCTGCCACCTCCTTAACTGCTCTTTATTTCTTTAGTTTACCAATAATATCCTTCATCTATAAAACATATTTTTGGTAAAATGCTTCACGAAATTCTACAAACCGATCTTCCAGGATAGCTTGACGCATCTCTTGCATCAAATGGGTCAGGAAGTAGATATTGTGGATCGTCGTCAAGCGAATGCCCAAGATCTCATTAGCTTTGATCAAATGCCGGATATACGCGCGGGAATAGTTCTGGCAGGCATAGCAGCCGCAGCCCTCTTCCATCGGGCGAAAATCATGGGCATATTCCGCATTGCGGATGACCAGCTTGCCTTCACGGGTAAATACAGTGCCATTGCGGCCGATGCGGGTCGGCAGAACACAGTCGAACATATCCACACCGCGCATGACGCCTTCTAATAGGTTATCCGGCGCACCGACGCCCATGAGATAACGCGGTTTGTTTTTGGGCATCAAAGGCACGGTGTAATCCAGCATCTCGTACATTTTTTCCGCTGGTTCACCGACACTCAAGCCGCCGATGCCATAGCCTGGCAGATCGACAGCAGTGATCTCACGGGCGCTCTGCTCACGCAGCTCTTTGTAGGTACTGCCTTGGATGATGCCAAAAAGCGCCTGATCCTCCGGCCGCTTATGGGCTGCTTTGCAGCGCTCCAGCCAGCGGGTGGTATGCTCTAGTGAATTCTTGGCATACTCATAGGATGCCGGGTAAGGCGTACATTCGTCAAAAGCCATGATGATGTCGGCGCCCAAGGCGTTTTCGATCTCCATGACGCTTTCCGGCGTGAACAAATGCTTGGAACCATCGATATGAGAGCGGAATTCCACCCCTTCTTCGCGGATCTTGCGCAGATCGCCCAGGCTGAAGACTTGGAAGCCGCCGCTGTCCGTCAGGATCGGCCGATCCCAATGCATGAAGCTGTGCAGACCGCCCGCTTCCTTGACCAATTCATGGCCTGGACGCAGATACAAATGATACGTATTGCTCAGGATGATCTGCGCCCCTACATCCTTAAGCTCCTCCGGCGTCATCGTCTTGACGGTCGCCTGCGTCCCTACCGGCATGAAGACCGGCGTCTCGATCACGCCATGAGGCGTATGCAGCCGACCGGCTCGAGCCCCTGTATGGGGGCATTCTTTTATCAGTTCAAATTCAAAGCTCAATCCAGGAATCCTCCCGCCAAATATTGATTTCAAACATCCTTTGTCAGGACACTTGACTGTGTTTTTTCCACGTACAGCCTTTTTAGTATACCATATTTGACCTCAAACAACAACCTTTTCCGCTTAAATGATCAGCATCGCGTCGCCAAAGCTGAAAAAGCGATAGCGCTCCTCTACAGCGATCTTGTAGGCATTCAGGATATGTTCCCGCCCTGCTAAAGCGCTGACCAGCATCACCAGCGTGGATTTGGGCAGATGAAAATTGGTGATCAGACCGGAAATGACCTTGAACTCATAGCCGGGGTAAATAAAGATCTGAGTCCAGCCGTCGCCTGCCTGAACGCGGCCGTCCCGCCAAGCGCTTTCCAAGGTGCGGGTGGAGGTCGTTCCTACGGAAATGATCCGCCGTCCCTCTGCTAAGGCCAGATTCAGCCGCTCTGCCGCTTCTGGCGTCACACTGTAATATTCGCTGTGCATCTCGTGCTCGCTGATGTCCTCCACCTGCACCGGCCGGAAGGTCCCCAAGCCTACGTGCAGCAGGACTTCTACGACTTCGACGCCTTGCGAGCGCAATTCGTCCAAAAGCTCTGGCGTAAAATGCAGCCCCGCTGTAGGCGCTGCCGCTGAACCATCATATTTCGCATAGACCGTCTGATAGCGGCTTTGATCATCCAGCTTTTCCGTGATATAAGGCGGCAGCGGCATAGTGCCCAGTT
>CABVBB010000565.1 GCA_902496505.1 uncultured Peptococcaceae bacterium | reverse complement strand
CTGCTGGATGGCTACGGTCTCTGCTATGATCAGCAGACTGTGCGCAACAAACTGCGGGAATACGCGGACCTAGGGCTTTTGACCGCGCAGAAGGACGGCCGCTCGCTGCTCTATGGCCGTTCGCCTCATTCCCTGGATGATCTCTTGGCCCGGGATGCGGCTAGTGTTGATTTCCTGGCCTTTTGCAGCGAAGCACTGCCTTTCGCTGTGGTGGGCAACTATTTATCTGACCGGCTGGGCTTCCCTAATGAACGGCTGCGCTTCAAGCATCGCTTCCTCTTCCACACGCTGGATGATGGCATCGCCCTGACAGCCATCCAGGCTATCGAGCAGGGACGGCTGCTGGAAGCGGCCAATTTCAGCACCAAGACGCAAAAAGCTGCTGTCTTCACTGGTCTGCCGCTGGCCATCCTCGTCAGCTGTCAAAATGGCCGCCGCTATCTGGCGCTGTATGACCCCGAGGCAGAGCATCTCTACAGCCTGCGATTGGATTATATCCGCTCAGCCCGCCTAGCGGACGTCTATCCCGAGGCTTGGACCCTCCGTCAGCAGCAGCTGGCGGTGCTCGATACCAGCTGGGGCGCCTCGCTCCCTGTCCGTCCCCATTTGGAGCATCTGAGCATGACCATCACGGCTGATGAGCGCAGCGAAGCACACATCATCCGCCGTTTGCAGCGGGAGAAACGGCAGGGCACCATCACCCGCCTAGCGCCCAATATTTACCGCTTTGATATCGATGTCTGTGACTCCGGTGAGCTGCTGGGCTGGGTCAAGACCTTTATCGGCCGCATCATCCGTCTGGAGGGCGACAATCAAAAGGTGATCGACCGTTTTTATAGTGATCTGCGCCGTCTCTACGGCCGTTATGAGGTGAATGACTGATGGAACTTTTTTCTGAGCTGTACGGTCTCTATTACCGCCTGACCGCCGATATCCTGCGCAAAGCACCACTCAGCCGCCAGCAGATCCAATCACTGGTGGCTGAAAGCGGTTTTGCCGAAAGCACGCTGCAGCTTTTGCCCAAGCTCTTAGATGAGCGAGCCTGGCCGTTATTGGAGGAAAAAGACGGTCTCTGGCACAGCCGCCTGCAAGCGCCGCCCGCCATGCCGCTGACCCATTTGGAACGCCGCTTCCTGCGGGCTGTGCTCCTAGATCCCCGGGCCAGACTCTTTCTGAGCGATGACCGTCTCGCCTTGCTCGAGACGCAGCTATCCGACGTCAAGGCCCTTTACACGCCTGAGACCTTTCGTTATTTCGACCGCTACAGCGATGGCGATCCCTTTACAGACGCGGCTTACCGCCGTACCTTCCGCCAGCTGCTGGAGGCGCTGGAAACGGGCACGGCCCGTTCGGTCACCTATCGCTCCAAACAGCCGGACAGCCGCGGCCACAGCTTTGATTATCTGCCGCTCAAGCTGGAATACTCCGCCAAGGATGACAAATTCCGCCTGCATGGCGTGCGTCTGCAAAATGGCCGCCCTTCACGCAGCCATACGCTCAATCTGGCCCGCGTGCTGGATGTGCAGCCTGCCGGCTGTCCGTTAGACGCGCCGGTCTCGCCAGAACAATGGCTGCCAGATCCCCACGCTCCAGAACCCTTGGTCGTCTCCGTCTCCAATGAACGCAATGCCATCGAGCGCTTCCATTTTGAATTCTCCGCCTATGAGAAGCAGAGCGTCTACGACGAAGCCACGGGCACCTGTCTGGTGACCATCACCTACCCCGCTGCGGACGAGACAGAGCTTTTGATCCGTCTCCTTGGCTTCGGCCCAGTCCTCAAGGTCGAAAGCCCGCCCCATTTGGTGGCGCAGATCCGCGACCGCCTGCGCCGTCAGCAAGCGCTTCTGCCCGAAAGCCAAAAAGCTGCCAGCCAACGTGATGATCGTTGACTGGCAGCTTTTTTTGATCCTCTCAAACATTTTTGCGCATCTGCTGCAAAGCGCCCTTTTCCAAACGGGACACCTGCGCCTGGGAGATACCGATCTCCTCAGCCACCTCCATCTGCGTCTTGCCTTGGAAGAAACGCATATCGATGATCAGCTGCTCCCGCTGGTTGAGCTTCTCCAGCGCCTGTCCGATAGCGATGCGTTCCAGCCAGCGGC
>CABVBB010000564.1 GCA_902496505.1 uncultured Peptococcaceae bacterium | reverse complement strand
ACTCATGCGTTTGAATGCGGCTTTTGGGGCTGCCTTTTAAACTAAACCATCGGTAAACTAGCCGTTTACCGTACTCGACCAGCCAGTGGTTGAGAAAAATGCAGCGAGCTGTTACGATAGATCTATCAAATCGAGGAGGAACACTTATGAAAAACCAAACACTAGGGATGATGATCGCCTCCCTCAGAAAAGAACACGGCATGACCCAACTGGAACTGGCTGAAAAAATGCACGTCACGGACAAAGCCGTCTCCAAATGGGAAAGGGACCTCTGCTGTCCTGATATCAATTCTCTGCCAAAGCTTGCAGAAATATTCGGTCTGTCCGTCGACGAACTGATGCAGGTCAAGTCAGCCGCCCCAGAGGAAGAGACGACTGCAAAGATCAACGCCATCATCACCCTTATTTTGAAAGCCGTCGCTTTGGCTATGGGGATCGCCGTTATCGTCCTCTCCATTTTTGCAAAGCTCGATCTGCATTCTGGCTTCATCCTGCTGGGTATCGGTCTGACCTGTGCGGGCATCGTTCTTCTGCAAATCGATACGCCCAGCAAGCGCTGAGCCCTGCTCCAAGAGTTTTCCACAAAAAGAACCATTGGCGTGCACTCCACGCCAATGGCTCTTTTTTCGTGATGTATTCTTTAAAATGCATCTTTATACAGTTCGATTAGCGGTTTGTCGTCTTCCTGCCACAGCACAGAGACCACATCAAAGCGGCAGTAAACGTCCGCTTGACCGGTACTATGCAGATAATGTTCTGCCGCCCGCCGAATACGCTGCTGCTTGCCGGCATCGACGGTTTCCATGGGCAGACCATAGCAGGCATTGCTGCGGCTGCGCACCTCGACAAAGACCAAAGTGCCTTTATCCTTGGCAATGATATCGATCTCGCCGCCGCGGCAGGCGTAATTGGTCGTCACCAATCGGTAGCCATGGCGTCTGAGATACCGCCAAGCGGCCGCTTCACCCCTGCGGCCTGTTTCTTTCGTCTGCACAGCCCATCCCCTCGCTTATTCTTTTCCTGCCAGCGCGCGCAATACACAGCCCTCGACGGCCTCCAGATCATGCTCCACGCAATAGGCCAAGATCGCGTCACTTTCTGCCCCTGGCTGGATCAATACCCGCTTGATGCCCAACTCTTTTGCTTCCTCCACCAGCTTTAAGCCCAGCTTAGGATGGATCACCAGATCCAGTACATCGATCGGCTGACCATAGTCACTGAGCGCGCGGCACAAGCGTGGGTCGCGGGAGCGTGGATTGATCAGCGCCACCTCATAGCCTTCTTTTTGCAAAGTTTCAGCTATGGTATGGGCGTATTTGGCTTCATTGAGCACATCGCCTGCTACAGCCCAAGTGTGCAGGCGCAGCCATTCTTGTCCATTGGTATTAGTCATTACGCTTCACCCTGCGCCTTGAGCGGTGCATACTGCTTGATAATCTCTTCCGCGACCTTCAAGCCATCCACCGCTGCGGATATGATGCCGCCAGCATAGCCTGCGCCTTCACCGCAGGGATAGAGCCCTTCCAGATTGACCGCCTGACACTGATTATTGCGCAGGATGCGGATCGGTGAAGACGTGCGTGTCTCCACGCCCGTCAGCACGGCATCTGGATGGTTGAAGCCCTTGATCTTGCGGCCAAAGGCGGGAAAAGCATCCTTAAGTGCCTCCACCACATAATCGGGCAGACACTCCTTAAGCTGAGCAAAATGTGCCTCCGGCCGATAGGTGCTGGCGATCGAACCCAGCCCTTCGCTGGGACGGTCATGCATAAAATCGCCCAAAAGCTGGCAGGGCGCATGGTAATCACCACCGCCTAATGTATAAGCCAAACGTTCCCAATGGCGCTGGAACTGCATGCCTGCCAACGGATCGATACTGCCGAAATCGCTGGGGTCCACACCGACGACTACAGCACTGTTGGCATTCTGCCCATCCCGCGCGTGATAGCTCATCCCATTGGTGACCACACCGCCAATTTCTGACGCTGCGGCGACTACTTCACCGCCTGGGCACATGCAGAAGGTATAGACATGACGGCCATTTTTCGCCAGATGAGTCAGCTTATAATCCGCCGGCGGCAGAAATTCCGCAAACTTGCCAT
>CABVBB010000563.1 GCA_902496505.1 uncultured Peptococcaceae bacterium | reverse complement strand
ACTCATCCGGCAGTATCTCCAGCACCAGAAGATCGCAGAGGACTTCTCTGCCTATCTTGATCTCTATTATAAGTATCGTGACGACTACGGCGTAGAGGAGATTCTGGCCGGTCAGGTCAGGCCTGCCGTTTATGCCCGCCTGCTCAATGCACCGTTTGATGAACGGCTCTCGCTGGTCAGTCTGATCCTGTCCGGTCTGAACACCCGGTTCACTGCTTCCCGGCAGGCCGATGCCGTCGCCGATGCCTGCTACGCCTTCCTGCGGGAGGCCAAACAGGGCTTCTCCACCCTGCCTGCAGACATCCCGGATGGGGAGCTTACCCTGTTCGGTCAGATGGTCACGGACTATGATGCTGAGACCCAGCGCCAGCGTGCCGCCGGTCTGCTGGGCCATGACGCGCTGAATACCCGCCTGCAGGTGTATGCCGCCCTCCGCAGCTGGGATGCGGAGCTGCGCCGTGCCAATGCTGTGAGCACACAGCCCGCCTTTGACCTCCTGCGCACACAGTTCCAGTCCCTTGCCGAGGCCCGGGATCAGGCACAGGAAGCCGCCAGCGCCGCGCTGGAAGCTGCATTTGACTTTATGGAGAACGCCTTTGCCGAAAGCCAGGAGATGGTGGTGTTCGTCACAGAGCTGACCTTGAACCCCGCTTCTCATGCTTTCATCACCGAAAATGGCTGCGACCGCTATTTCCGGTACAACAAAGACCTGCTGCTCGACCATCGCAAGGCCGCGCTGCAGCAGGAGCTCGCTGCCGAGGACCGCCGCCACGGAGGGCAGTAAGCACCCATCATCTATGAGAAAAGAAGCGCCTCATCCGGGAGAGGATGAAGCGCTTCTTTACTTTGTTCAGGTCAGGGATGAGCTCGTTTTCCACGGCCCGGCAGACGTGCATCATAAGGAGGATTCAGATACGTTCTCTCAAGCGTTCATCTTTGCCATACTTCCAAAATTTTATGCCATACAACCCCGCACCCAGCAGGAGGCTGAAAAGGGCATAGGGCAAAATCGGCAGGCGCAGCAAAACAAAAGCTCCAGCGATCCGTGTAAAAAATGCACCTGTTGCATACAGCACTGCAATATAAAGCACCAGCCAGCCGCAGTATTTCAGACGATGCTTGCTTGGCGGAAACCCCGCCTGCTCCATCATCTTCCGGAACAGCCAGCAAAAAGCAGTTATGCAGACCACAAGCTGCATCAAATACCCAAGTGAGAGTTCAAACACCCAGTCCGGAACCACCGGATACAGCAGCAGACCCTCTATCCCCCAGCCAAAGAAGAAATACAGTGGTGCCACAAACCAGAAATAATCTCCAGTCCTCAAAGTTTTAAGGCTTGGCTTAACCTCCTCAACAAAGGTTTTTGCATCTTCAATCACGTTGAATAGTTCCTGTCCATTCTCATTGGCCTGCACCGCCATATCGATCAGGTCACTGTATATCAGCTCTACGCCGCACTCATCCCAACTGGTACGCCGCAGATATCGAATAACCTCTCTGATTTGCTCCTGGCTTTTGCTGTTGAGCAGTTTTACGCGCAGACGGTTCGCTCTTCGCAAGGTGAAATAGTTATTCATCTTCTATCCTCCCGAAAAATCTTTTCTACCAAACCGCACAGTCGGTTCCATTCCTGTTGAAAATCCAAAAGAGAATCCGTCCCCCTTTCGGTGATCACATAGTACTTCCGGCTTGGTCCCTTGGGAGAAGGTCGCCGCTCCACTGTCACCTTCTCCTGCTGCTCCAGGCGTAAAAGCAGCGGATACAGCGTGCTTTCGCTGATCTCTGCAAAACCGACCTGTTTTAACTGCATCACTATTTCATAGCCATAGGTTGGTTCTTTTTCAATCAGCCGCAGCACGCAATATTCCAATACACCCTTTAACAGCTGTGCATTATTTTCCAATCCGCTTCCTCCTTTCTATCTACTATGCAATGCGTTGTAGCTTATCTACATTGTATTACATAGTAGTCAGTTTGTCAAGCAGTACGCTATGCGCGGTTTGAACAAACTGTATCTTCGCATTTCGGTAATACACAACAAAAAAGCCCTGAGACTTTCATCTCAGAGCTTTCACTTAAGTCGGCGACTACCTATTTTCACGCGCCGT
>CABVBB010000562.1 GCA_902496505.1 uncultured Peptococcaceae bacterium | reverse complement strand
GCTGATTGTAAAAAGCGGTGATGCCGTGAGTGGCTGGATAAGCGCCGGTAGCCAAGGTCGTCCACATCGGCGGCGTCACGGTGGGCACTGCGCCTAATAAGACCAGATCCTCCCGGCAGGCGCCCTGCTCTACGAACTTTTGCAAATTGGGCATTTTACCCTGATCCATAAACTTTTTGGCCAGCTTGGGTTCAAAACCATCGACACCCAAGACCAGTACCTTGCTGCTTAATGCATTTGTCATGTTCATACCCTCCAGTAGATTTCATATCGTTTGTACACTTTTCATTCTAATACTTTTTATCATTTTGTCTAATACATGCTCTCTATCCTCATTTTTCTACACATAGGCAATGCCTATGACGCTAGCTTAGCGCACCAAAAAACGCCCCCTATGAAGCCGCACGTCTGTGCGTTTCATAGGGGGCGTTCATCTCTAGTCCTCGGACTGGCGCATGAGCACCAGCTGGTTATTTTGCCATTGGCAGAGCCGCCAGCCCTGCCAGCCTTGTTCGTTGAGGAAATCCTCCAGCGTCTGCGCGGAGGCTTGCAGCTCCTTTTCACGGCTGAGCAAAGGCTGCGGCCAAGGGACTACTTTATATTCATAACGTTCCATCTTTTCCACTCCCTCCAAGCCTAATCGATCGCCGCCATTTCATCCAAGCGGCTCAAAAGCTTGCGGTAATAGGCTTGCTCCGCAGGCGCTGTCATGGCTCGGCCGGAGGCGTAGAAGCTCACTTGGCCGCTGCTTTTTTCCCGCAGGCCCTCTTCTGATAAGACGTGCTGCAAATGTCTGACCGTGCCGTCGCTGCCGTCGATGAGACGGGTATCAGCAGCCAGCAGACTGCGGAAGGTGTCTTTGAAAAAGTTGAAATGGGTGCAGCCTAAGACCAATGTGCAGTATTCTTCCAGAGGAAAGGGCGTCAGCGCTTCCCGCAGATAGTCTGTGACAGCCTCTCCGGTGAAGCAGCCAGCCTCAGCGAATTCCACCAAGCGCGGCAGAGGCAGGAGATCGACCACATGGCCCTGATCCCACTGCCTGAGCAAAAGGTGCAGCTTCTCCTGGCGCAAGGTCATCGGCGTCGCCGTGACCAAGACGCGCTTCTCCCCCTGGCCGCTCAAGGAGCAGACCGCTGGCTTGACTGCCGGCTCCATGCCCAAAATAGGGATATCATAGCGGGCGCGCAGATCACTTATAGCCACACTGGTGGCGGTATTGCAGGCCACGACCAGCGCTTTGACGCCCTGAGACAGGATAAAATCGCAGGCCCCCAGCACATACTGCCGCACTTCGGCTGTGGTCTTGGTGCCATAGGGGACATGGTCTGTATCCGCGAAATAAAGATAATCCTCCTCCGGCATCATGTGCAGCGCGCGGTGCAGGACGGACACGCCGCCGATGCCTGAGTCAAAAAAAGCGATCTTCATCACTGGTCATCCTCCCAAGCGTCATCAGCCCGTTTGCGGGCGACGAACAATACTTTGGCCTGATCGGTCACTTCAGATAGTTCGGTAAAAGCCAAAGGCTCAAAAAGCGCCAGCACGTCAAAGCCGGCCAACGACAGCCACAGCTTGACGAGCTCGGGCTCGTAGACTTTTTCTTCATGGTATTCTTCGCTGCGGCGGTAAAGACCGGTGGCCTCGTCGCGGACGAAAAACGTCAGCTGCATCTGGCAGATGTCCTCTTCTTGATCCCAGTGGTTCTCCCAAATATAATCCACCTGCTCATCGTGGTAGCTGTAGAGATTATCGCCCAAGACCTGGCGCAATTTATAGGGCGTATTGAGATCAAAGATCAAGAGCCCGCCGTCTGCCATATCCCAATAGAGATCCTGGAGCATCATCTGCAGCGCCTCTGGCTCCAAAATGTAGTTGAAGGCGTCAAAGGTAGCGATGACGGCCTGCGGGGCGAGTTCTGCCAAGTCTGGGGCGGTCATGTCCCGCTCCAGCCACTGGATGGTCACGCCAGCGGCGGCGCTTTTTTGGCGGGCCTTGGCCAGCATCTCTGCTGAACGGTCGATCCCGGTGATCTGCCAGCCCAGCTTGGCCAGCGGGATGGTGATGCTTCCGGTGCCGCAGCCCAGGTCGGCCAAGACCGGCCCGGGACAAGCGAA
>CABVBB010000561.1 GCA_902496505.1 uncultured Peptococcaceae bacterium | reverse complement strand
GCATCTTTTTTTCATCAGCCAGATAGAAGTAGACAGGATAAGGCCCGCTGTAGCGCCCCAAAATCGCCTGTATCCTTTGGCGCATAGCAGCAGAAGCGTTCTCTATGGTCAAGCGCAGATAGAGCTTCACCGCGGCATTTTTGGCCAATTCCTGCAGTTCTGCACCGGAGATGGCTGGTGCTTTTTCAGGATCAGCGCCCGCCTGCAAAGGCGCTATTTCTTCGGCAAAAAATTTCATCGTATCTTCCTGCGCATTCAGGCGTCCCTGCATGATGACCACTTGATCCTGCTGAATGAGCTCTCGGTATTGCTCCAATACTCGGGGGAAAATGAGTACCTCGATGCTGCCGGAGAGATCTTCCAGTGTGCAGTAAGCCATGATCTCCCCTTTTTTGGTGCTGCTGATCTTGGTCTTGGTGATGATGCCGCCGAGATACATGCGGTCCTGATCATGATCTTCGAGCAGATCATTGATGGCATAGGAGGTCTTCTCCTCCAAAATCGACCGGTATTCTTCCAAAGGATGCCCGCTGACATAAAGCCCCAGCGTATCCTTTTCCATTGCCAGCACTTCGGCGGTATTGAACTCTGGGATGTCTGGCAGCGGGATCTCATCAAATTCGCGGCTGAGGCCGGATATTTCGGCAAAGTCGAACAGGGAGATCTGACTGCTGTTGCGGTCCTTCTGCACCTCATGGCCCTGCTCGATACAGCGATCGAGTATCTTGAGCTGCTGCGCGCGGCTGCCTGGCACAGAGCTGAAGGCGCCGCTTTTGATCAGATTTTCTAAAACACGTTTATTGAGCTGCAAGAGATCGACTCGCGTGCAGAAATCCTGCAGCGAGGTGAAGAGTTTTTCCGCTCGCGCTTCCACGATGGATTGGATGGGTCCCTTGCCTACGCCTTTGACAGCGGCCAAACCAAAGCGGATATCTTTACCCGATACCTGGAAATTTTCCCCGCTTTCGTTGATATCCGGCGGCAAGACATTGATACCCATGCGGCGACATTCTTCGATATAAAAGGGCACCCGATCAGTGCTGTCCATGACGCTGGTCAAAAGCGCCGCCATAAATTCTGTGGGATAGTGCGCTTTGAGATAAGCCGTCTGAAAAACCAGCACAGCATAAGCCGCACTGTGGCTCTTATTGAAGCCGTAGCCTGCAAAATACTCGATCAGCTCGAAGATCTTGCCAGCCGTTTCCACTGCGACGCCGTTCTTTTCTGCCCCCTCGATGAACTGCTGCTTGAGTCCGGCGATGATCTCAGGCTTCTTTTTACCCATTGCCCGCCGCAGAAGGTCTGCTTCACCTAGTGAAAAGCCCGCTAAGACGCTGGCGATCCGCATGACCTGCTCTTGGTACAGGATAACGCCGTAAGTCGGTTTCAAAATCGGCTCCAGCGATGGATGCAGATATTCGATCTCTTTGCGGCCATGCTTACGCTCGATAAAGTCCTCTACCATGCCGCTGCCTAAAGGACCTGGCCGGTACAAGGCCACCAGAGCGATGATATCCTCCAGATTGTTGGGTTTCAGCTCTTTTAAGATATTGCGCAGGCCGGTGCTTTCCATCTGAAAAATACCGATGCTGTCTCCGCGGCTTAAGAGTGCGTAGCTTTCTGGATCGTCCAGATCGATCTGGTCGAACTTGATCGTATCGCCTTCATTCTGCGCAATGAGATCCACTGCCTGGTTGATGACCGTCAGCGTGCGCAGCCCTAGGAAGTCCATTTTCAACAAGATCTCTTCGACATTTTCCTTGGCGAATTGGGTGATGATATTGCCATCATTGGTCTTTTGCAGAGGCAGATAATAATCCAGCGCCTCTTGGGAGATCACGACGCCTGCGGCATGGGTGCCCGCATGACGAGGCAGCCCCTCTAACTTTTGGGCAGTCTCTACCAATTCGCGGATATCGGCATTTTCCTCCATACTTTGGCGCAGTTCGCTGGACATTTTGATGGCCTTTTGCAGCGTGATCCCCAATTCATTAGGGATCATCTTCGTGACTTTGTTCACAATGGTCAGTGGAATATTCATGACCCGGCCAACATCGCGGATAGCGCCCTTAGCTGCCATGGTACCAAAGGTGATGATCTGCGACACCTTATCCTGACCG
>CABVBB010000560.1 GCA_902496505.1 uncultured Peptococcaceae bacterium | reverse complement strand
TATCGCTCGTATAGCGCTCGCCCAAAACTTCCACACGCCCGCCATTGCCCTGCTTGAAGCCGGCCAGGATACTTAGGAGCGTCGTCTTGCCGCTGCCGTTCATGCCGAAGACCAGCCAGTTTTCCCCGCGCTTCACCTGCCAGTCGATATCCTTGAGCAGATAGCGGCGGCCGGCTTTTAAGGATAAGCCTTCTGTCTTAATAACCCAATCTGTCAACTTGATCACCCGCCGCCTCTTTGATAACCGCTAGTTCCTCATCATTCAAATGCAGACACTCGCCGACCAGATGCGGCTTTCTATTGAGCGGTACGCAAAAACCCTTTCCATCGATGAACCCCAGATCTTTGACTGCCCAGTTCATGATCTCGCAGACCTTCGCCACGGACATCTGCCGAGTCAGTGCTGTTTCATCCAAATCAGGGTAGCAGTTGTAATCGAACGTTTCCACAAAATAGCAGGCGCTCTGGTAAAGCTCCTTTTCTACGCCGTATTCGATACGGTCGCATACGGTCGCAGTGGGTGCAGAACAATTCTGTCCGTGCGTCCAATATCTCATTGAACACGATGGTGCGCACCTCCAGCTGACCGCCGCAGTATTTGCAGACGCACCGCTGACTGCGCCCCAAAAGTTCCTCTGTCCGTGCATTATTTTCCATTGCTTGACATCCCTTTCTATCAAACCAAGCCGATCAAGCGCCAGTAAGGCAGCATGACCACCATAAAGAAGACCACTGTCGCCACGTTTTTCATGGCGTGGTATTTGACAAACTGCCCTGTCGTCATCATGCCAAAAGAGAAGAAGATCAGATAGCTGACGAATTCATACGGCAGGAACACCCTATCGCCGGAGAACAAGAACGTATAAAGTATCGATTCCGGTGAGATGCCCAGACTGACTGCCATTGCCAATAACGGCCCGCCAAAGGCGGCAAAGACCAGCGTGCCCAGCACCACCTTGGTGATCAATAAGTTGGTCACTTCAACGGCTGCCCACATCAAAAACCAAACGGTGATCGCCAAAAAGAATAAGTTTCTCTCCTTCATTATCAGAAATTCTGGTCAAAAAACAGGCGAATGGCTTTGCAACCATTCGCCATCACTTAAAACAGCTGTTTAAAATTCATCCTCAAAGATCTGATAAGCTGGAGCGCCTTCACACTGACGCGGCATCCGCACACCGCCCAAAGCGGCAACTGTTGCTGCAAAGTCGATCTGACGGATATAGCGGTCCGTCTCATAGCCCTGCTTGATGCCCTTGCCGGCAGCGATGAGGATCGGTGATACTGAAGTGTCGCTCTCACCGCGGGTGGTGGAGAGGCAGTCTGCATGGTCAAAGTTGTAGCCTTCGGCCATCCAGTAGCAGATGTCGCCGGACTCTGGGCCGCCCATCCCTAAAAGGACAGCGTCACGGTTGCGCAGAGCGACGGAGACAACGCGGTGACCGGTCTTTTTGTCCTTGTAGCCATAAAGGGCTGTCATGATGTCTTCCTCCAGCTCGAACTGGTCAGCTGGATCAACGATGCCTTCAGGATCTCTGCCTTTGATATTGAGATAGATGTGGCCTTCGCGGTTGGCAATGGCTCGGGTCCTGGTCCAGTCGATCTCTTCTTTGCCGTTTTCATCCATCTTCATGACGGTGAAGCCCAATTCTTCCATGACGCGGACATTGACGCCAGACGGATCGCCTAAGAATTGCAGATCATGCTTTGGTGCGACCTGAGCATGGTCGGAGAAGATCATGATGGTCCAGCCTTCATCTAAGAAATGCAGGAATTTGCCCAGATAATAGTCTGTCTGTACATAGATGTCTTCCATGAATTTTTCATACGCTTCATGAGGCAGACGGTTGAATTCTTTTTCAGCCAAATGCTTGATAAACATATGCTCTTGCAGGTCGACTGCGTGGAAATGGGAGAAGATGACGTCTAAGTCTTCACTCTCGATCAGATGATGCAGCGCTTTGGCCTGCCAATCGGCATTGCCATACCACATATCCAGCATGCAGTCGGTGATCAGAGTCTTGCTCTGGCAGCCTACATTGGACGTCGGAGTCGGATAGCCGACGTTCTCCACGATCTCCTGATAGAGACGTTTGGGGCTGTAGACAGAATCATTATCGATATCCATCGCC
>CABVBB010000559.1 GCA_902496505.1 uncultured Peptococcaceae bacterium | reverse complement strand
ATAGGATACCATGACAGAAAAACATACTAAAAGACATTTACTTTCTCGTGATCGGGTCATAAAATTTATCTTGGCCTTTGTGCTGTTATGGTTTTTTATTTCCTTCGTGATCTCTTCCATAACAGGCATGATGGTCAAGACCACGATCGTCGGGAAAAAAACAGTAGAAAATATCGTAAATCCTTACGCAATGGTAACTTATGATGCCTACAGGATCCCCAGTCCGCTGAGCGGGCAGAGCTCGGCCATTATGGAAGAGGGCGAGCGTGTCCGCAAGAATGAAGCCGTTTACCGAGTGACAGCGGTGGAGGGCTCAGCGATGCAGGGACAGTCAGAAAAGATCATGTATGCGCCGCTGGCTGGGCTGGTCTCTTACCACATCGATGCGTATGAAGACATCCATTCACTGGAAGAAGCGCAGGGATTGGATCTGGCTGCAATCTATAAAGCGCAGGCAGGGGAGAGCTGGGACGGCAAAGCCTCAGCAGGGGCAGATTATGCCAAGATCATCAACAGCTTTGATGATATCTTCATTTACATGGATTGTGAAAGCAACAGCTATACTCAGACTTTTGAGCCAGATATGAAGGTTCGCATTCGTTTTCCGGAGATCGATTATTCGACGATCTGTCGGATCGTGGAAGTGAAGACCAGTATCCATGACGATGCGGAGCACATTTGGGTCAAAGCGGATCTCGGTACGGCTGATCAAGCTGTATTTGGCCAGCGTGTCTGGCGGGTAGAACTGCCTTATGACGTCGCTCGCGTGATCGAGATCGATAAGGATGCAGTCGTTTACCAAAACGGCCAGCCAGGGGTCTATACCTTGGACAAAGGGTTTGCTTATTGGCATGCGATCAATATCACAGAGGAGCGGGAAGACTCCTATATCGTGGATGATATGGAAGAAGGAACAGAAATTGTGACGACGCCGAAGTTGGTCGGCGAAGGTGAACGAGTAAAGGTGAAGTGAAGCATGAGTATTGCAGAAAATATCGCTCAGATCCAAGCGGAAATACGATCGGCGCGCATGAGAAGTCCGCGTCCCGAGCAGGAAGTGACTTTGGTAGCGGTGACGAAGATGCACCCGCCAGAGGAAATTGCCCAAGTGCTGAGAGCAGGACAGCTGATCTTAGGTGAAAATCGCGTGCAGGAGCTCCGCGATAAATATCCTTTGGTCTCGCCTGAGGCCCAGTGGCATTTGATCGGGCATTTGCAGCATAATAAAGTCAAATATGTGATGGATAAGGTCAGCCTCATCCACTCTGTGGAAAGCGACTCTGTTGCGGAGGAGATCAATAAGCGCGCCTTGGAGATGGGCAAGGTGATGGACATCTTAGTCCAGGTCAATATCGCTGATGAAAAGAGCAAGTATGGTTTGGCTGAAGCTGAGGTGGTGCCGTTTTTACAAAAGCTCAGTCAAATGGAGGGGATCCATGTCAAGGGACTGATGAATATCGCGCCGCATTTTCCTGACCTTGAGCAGGTCAGACCAGTTTTTAGGCGAATGTATCAATTGTATACAGCCATCGGCGAAATGGCTCTGCCTGGGATCGATATGGACATCCTATCCATGGGCATGAGCGGTGATTTTGTGGTGGCAGTAGAGGAAGGAGCCAATATGGTTCGGATAGGCAGCCGCATTTTTCAATAATCCAATACAGTGGGGTGTGAGCAATGGGATTTTTCAATAAAGTATTCGATGTCATGGGTTTTGTAGAAACTCAGGAAGAAGAAGCGCCAGTGGTAGAGCCGGTCCGTCCGGTGCTGCCGGAAAAAAAGGCGGAGATCAGACCGCTGCCGAAGAGCAACAATCTGGTTTCTCTACAGCAAAGAGAGGTAACGGTCATGAGCAACAATCAGGGGGCTAATGTGAAAGTCGTATTAGTAGAGCCGAGGGAATTCAATGAAGCGCAGGCTATGGCTGATGATCTCCTGCGCAAGCAGGCGGTGGTCATCAATATCGAGGAGTGCGATCCCGACATCGCGGCTAAGATCATCGATTTTATCGGCGGGGTAGTCTATGCCATCGACGGCTCTATTCAGCGGGTCAGCCAAGGTATCGTCCTGGCAGCGCCGGCCAATATCGATATCGCCAGCGAGCTCAAGCAGCAGCTCAGCGATGAACAGACAGAA
>CABVBB010000558.1 GCA_902496505.1 uncultured Peptococcaceae bacterium | reverse complement strand
AGGTAACGGGCTTCTTATTGTTGGCCAAGCAGACAGCCAAGCCCGTACCCCAGCTGCCTGAGCCCAGAATGACCACTTTATCCATTTTTATCCTCCACCTTACCTATTTGTTTTTCTTGCCAATTTTATTTTCTGTGCCATTCATCAATCGCTGGATATTACCACGGTGCAAATAAATCACATAACAGCACATCACAAAGATTCCGGCAATATAAATGGTAGGCGCTTTAAATAACCAAAGCAAAATCGGTGCACAGATAGCCGCTGTAATGGAACCAACGGACATATATTTAGTCACGTAAGTCAAAACAGCCAGAATGGCCGCACAAATCAAGAAAACAGCCGGCGATAGGAAAAATAAAACGCCAGCTCCGGTGGCAATGCCCTTGCCGCCTTTGAAGTGGATAAAACAGCTCAGTGTGTGACCAATGATGGCGATCATGCCGCCCAGCAAAGCACCTGTTTCATTTTGCAGGAGAGAACCGATATAAGCCGCTAAAAAGCCTTTGGAAAAATCGCCGATCAGAACCAAACTGGCCGGCCCAATGCCCAGCACACGCCAGGCATTAGTAAAGCCCACATTGCCGCTGCCATGCTGACGGATATCTTTCTTCCAAAGCTTGCCCACGAGTACACCAAAGGGAATAGCGCCTAAAAAATAGCCGATGCCCAATACTGCGATCCACGTCATGATCAAGACTCCTCGTTCCGTTTTTTCACAACAAATTTGATGGACGTACCTTCAAAGCCAAAGTTTTCACGGATCTTGTTTTCCAAATAACGCTCATAGGAAAAATGCATGATCTCCGGCTCGTTGACAAAGAGCACGAATGTCGGCGGCTTTACGCCAGACTGTGTCGCATAGAGGATCTTGAGCCGTCTGCCTTTATCCGTCGGAGCAGGATTGAGCTGCACCGCATCGCGGATGATCTCATTGAGCACACTGGTGCTGATGCGCAGATTTTGCTGCTCTGCGACAAAATTGACGACCTCGATGATCTTGTTGACCCGCTGCTTGGTCTGCGCCGAAACGAAGATCATGGGTGCATACTGCAAAAACAGCAGCTCGGAACGGATCTTTTTCTCAAAGGTGGTGTAGGTCTTGTCATCCTTCTCGATCAGATCCCATTTGTTGACGACGAGGACGATACCCTTCCCTTGTTCATGGGCATAGCCCACGATACGCTTATCTTGCTCCAGGAGACCTTCCTCTGCATTGATGACCATCAGGACCACATCTGCTCGGTCTACAGAGCGCAGAGAACGAATGACACTGTACCGCTCTGTGGTATCTAATATCTTATTTTTGCGCCGCATACCGGCTGTATCGATGATGACGTAATCTTGGCCGTCGATGCTGAAAGGCGAGTCGATAGCATCACGGGTCGTACCTGGAATATCACTGACGATAGAGCGCTCTTTGCCTAAAATCGCATTGGTCAAAGAGGATTTGCCCACGTTTGGTCGGCCGACCACTGCGATCTTGATCACATCGGGATCATAGTCGTCTTCCTCTACATCCCCCAAAAGTTCTGTGACAGCATCCAAAAGATCGCCGGTATTCATACCGTGCGATGCAGAGATCGCAAAAGGCTCTCCTAAGCCCAGCTGATAAAAATCATAGATTTGCTCAGGATGGTCATAATTCTCGATCTTGTTGACCACAAGCAGCACCGGTTTTTTGGTCTTGCGCAGCATTTGCGCTACTTCTTCATCATCAATGGTGATGCCTGTCTTACCATCGGCTATGAATAAGATCAGGTCAGCCTCCTCGATAGCCACTTGAGCCTGTTTTTTGACCAGATTCAGCATGGAATCCTGCGACGCCATTTCGATACCGCCGGTATCGATGAGGGTAAAGCTTTTGCCGTTCCATTCGGCATCTTGATAGAGCCGGTCACGTGTCACACCGGGGGTATCTTCTACAATTGCCAGCTTGGTGTGGGTCAAGCGATTAAACAACGTCGACTTACCCACATTCGGTCTGCCAACTATAGCAACTATTGGTTTCATTATCTACTCTTCCTTCCGATCCATATTCCCAATTCCCTGCTTACAGTTTACCACATCTGCCGTGCTAAAACAGCAGAAAAACGGCAAGCTGCCCAATACATTTTCTATACCTGCCTATAAGCGGGGTG
>CABVBB010000557.1 GCA_902496505.1 uncultured Peptococcaceae bacterium | reverse complement strand
GCCTTTTGTCTGATAGTTATAGATAAGCGGGGGCATTCTTATTTTGGCAACATTCCAGCATCTAATAGATATTGCCTTTTTGTCGATTTTGCGGTAAACTGATGTGGTGGCAACGGTATTGGCGTTACCACTGAGGAACATAAAACAATATGGGGCCCGAAGGCACTGCGGCCACAGTGCTTCCGGGTCTAGTGAGAGGTGGTTTGGCACCTCAGCACCGAGTCTGTTTGCGCAGACCACCCACGTGTGATATTGTATACCATTACGCCTGTTTTCGCAAGCAGACATACGTGGTATAGCGTATAGCACACCTTCCCCGGGGTGGCTGGACTTTGGCAGCAGACACCGCCATTCGCTTAAGCTAGGCGCCATGGAGTTGAGGTCTGTAGTGAGGGGACCTCTTGCATGGCGTTTTTTGTTCCTCAAAAGCATAGGGAGCGTCTCGGCTGCCTCGCGCAGCCTGCGCTTTCTATCTTTTGAGGGGTTTTCCTTCGGGAATTGGCACATAGAGAAATGACAGAAGAAAGAACGGGAGAGTGTTTCACGTGAAACACTCTCCCGTTCTTTTTGGCGTCTCTAGGCCAAGCGGTCGAATTGGCTGTTGTAAAGCTCGCTGTAAAAGCCGCCTTGTGCTAAAAGTGTCTGATGGGTGCCGCGCTCGATGATCTGGCCGTCTTTGACCACCAGGATCTGGTCAGCGTGCTTGATGGTGCTGAGCCGGTGGGCAATAACGAAACTGGTGCGGCCCTGCATGAGCTTTAAGAGGGAGGCTTGGACGATCTGCTCCGTGCGGGTATCGATGGAAGAGGTGGCTTCATCAAGGATGAGCAGCGCCGGATCGGAAAGGATGGCCCGAGCGATCGCTAAAAGCTGCCGCTGGCCTTGGGAAAGGTTGTGCCCATTGTCGCTCAGGATGGTATCGTAGCCGTCGGCCATCTGCATGATGAAGCCGTGCGCATCGGCCATTTGCGCGGCACGCACCACTTCTTCGTCGGTGGCGTCTAAGCGGCCGTAGCGAATATTGTCTGCGATGGATTCGGAGAACAAGAAGGTATCCTGCAGCACCAGGCCGATCTCTCGCCGCAGGCTGTCACGGGTGAATCGGCGGATATCCTGACCGTCGATGGTGATGGTGCCGCCAGTCGGATCGTAGAAACGGTTGAGCAGGCTGATGATCGTGGTCTTGCCTGCACCGGTAGGGCCGACGATGGCGATGGTCTGACCAGCTTTGACGTCGAAACTGGCGTTTTTGAGCACCAGTTCCTGCCCGTAGGCAAAGGAAACATCGTCCGCCACGACATCGCCGCGGATATCCTGTGCTGGGAAAGCGTCGATCTCGTCGCTTTCGGGCGGTTCGTCAATGACTTCAAAGACGCGCTCCGCACCGGCCAAGGCGGATTGAATGGTGTTGAAGAGCGCAGCCAGTGAATTGAGCGGCCGGGAGAAATTGCGCATATAGAGCAAAAAGGTGAAGACAACGCCCACACTGAGGCTGCCGCGCAATATGAGCATCGCCCCGACCAAAGTGACCACCACGTAGGTGATGTTGTTGATGAAGGACATGAACGGCCCCATAGCGGAAAAAGTCTGCGCCAGCGTGTAGGATGTCTGCAGGCGGCTGTTCATGGCATCGAATTCCGCGGCCACGGCTTCTTCCTGCTGGAAAAGCAGCACGGCCTTCTGCCCGGAGATCATCTCTTCGATGTAGCCATTGAGCTCGCCAAGCTCCCTCTGCAAAGCGCTGAAATAGCGGCGGGAGCGCTTGATGATGCTGCGGGTGACCACCATCATCATGGGCACCACGATCATGGCAAAGAGCGTGAGCAGCGGCGAAAGCAGAAGCATCGCCAAGAGCATGCCGCCTATGCTGATGATGCCGGAAAAAAGCTGGGTGACGCTTTGCGACAGGGTGCTGTTGACATTATCCACGTCGTTGGTCAGCCGGCTCATCAGATCGCCGCTGGCGTGCTGGTCAAAATAGGCCTGCGGCAGATGCAGGATGCTGCGGAACAGGTCACTGCGCAAGGTAGCTGAGGTGCGCTGCGCCACATCGATCATGAGGATATTCTGCACGTAAGTGGCGGCGATATTGACCACGTAGATGGCGAGCATGATCAGACAAAGCAGCGCCAAGCCCCGCAGAT
>CABVBB010000556.1 GCA_902496505.1 uncultured Peptococcaceae bacterium | reverse complement strand
TGACGCCAATATATTCTGAGCAGGCACTCAGCACGCTGATCAAGGACACGCCTCTGGTGCTGGTCTATTTCCTGGGCGGGACCTGCGCCGCCTGCTGGGCTATCCAGGGCGAGGTCGAAAAGATCCTGGCCGATTTCCCTCACGTCGCCGCCGTAGAGGTGACGGTAGAGGACCAGCCCGCCCTGGCGGCAGCATACAGTGTTTTCGCTGTGCCCACGGCGGTTTTGTTCACCGCAGGCAAAGAAGCGCTGCGCTTCGGCCGTCATGTGGACCTGGGCGGATTCCGCCGGCAGCTGGCGCGTTACAGTGATCTGCTCCAGCCGTAAAGTTTATTCATTTGTGATAGCTGTGGCCGTTGATGATGCGGTAGCTGCGATAGATCTGCTCCACCAAGATCAAGCGCATCAGCTGGTGCGGAAAGGTCATCTTGGAAAAAGAAAGCAAAAGATCGGCCTGCTTGATGATCTCCGGCGCTAAGCCCAAAGACCCGCCGATGACCATAGTGATGTGACTTTTGCCCTCCAGCGCCAGTTTGTCCAAGCGGCTGGCCAGCTGCTCAGAGGTGAGCATCTGCCCTTCGATCGCCAGTACGATCAGATACGTATCGGCTTTGATGTGCTTTTGGATGCGTTCTGCTTCCCGCACTTTGATCAGCGCTTCATCAGCAGCGGACGCATTGGCTGGCTCCTTTTCATCCGCCACCTCGATGATCTCCACCTTGGCGTAGCTTTGCAGCCGTTTCAAATATTCATTGATCCCATCCTTGAGATATTTTTCCTTGAGCTTGCCTACGGCAATGATCTGGATCTGCATGTCTCTGTCTCCTTGCTGAACAAATATTTTTCTTGATTGTATCACATCTCCCAGCCAAGCTCAAAAAGAATTTGCCTGCGCCGCTCAGGCTATTTGATCGCGGCTCTCTGCATAGGCTCATCTTCTCTGACAAACTGCTATTTAGTGCTGGTAAATTGCGCGTTCTCCCCTTATACTGGACATAACGAACCCCTTTTCTTTTTGCCTATCCTGCAAGGAGGTATCTTCATGCATCCATTATCTAAAGCTGCCGCCTGTCTGACGCTCACCTGCCTGCTTTGGCCGCAGCCAGCAGCTTGGGCGGACGAGCAGCCCGCTGCGTCGGGACTTGCCATGCTCTATCGCAGCCAAGTGGTGATCAATACGACGGCTTATTCCCCTGCCAGCCAGCCGCTGTCCATCGGCGGGCAGCTCTATCTGCCGCTGCGCTGGACGATGAACACGCTGGGCGTGTCAGAGGTGTGCTGGACACCAGACGAAACGGCCGCTCGCCAAGCAACGATCCGCGTCACCGTGCCCAGCTATTTTCTGCTCCAACAGTATCAATCGCTCATCAAGGGTCTCACCGTAGACGGCAGCGATCTGCAGCACACCCTGCCGCCGCAGCTCTACCGCATCGATCTGCCGCCCGCTCCGCTTCAGGAGAGCAGTGCTCTGCGCCGCACGCCCCGCGCGCTGCATCTGGAGATCGTCGATGGCGAGCGCACCTATGAACAGGATATCTACGACTACCTTTTGGTGGACGGTCAATATTATTTGAGCAGCTATTGGTTCAATCAGCTTTTCGGTGCGGAGATCACCGAAGATGCCCATGCTGATACGGTAAGCGTCACAGCGCCCACCGTCGAGCATTGGCAGAAGGCCCTGAACGCTCTCCAGCAGCAGCTGGCCTGCGGCGAACCCCAAGAGGCTGCTGAGCTGTGGATCATGGCTCAAGAAAAGCAAAGCGGCGGCCTGCAATATGCTCTGCTTTCCGCTGACTTGCGGCAAAGGGCTTACGCGCAAGCCGCTGCTGCTGGCAGCTGGCTGACCGCTGACGGCAGCTCCTCCTTTGGTCAAGCCGCTGTCACAGATACCCAGCGGCTTAGCAGCAACAAAGTGCTCTACACCCTCCAGTTCTCCGAAATGCTGGGCGCTAGTCCCAATAAGACCCTCCGCCAGCAGCTCACCGTTGAACGCATCAGCGGTACCTGGCAGATCACTGCTGTCAGCGGCGACACCGATTACTACACCCTGCTCCCCGCAGAAGAGTAGGAGCAGCAAAAACAAAGAGGGTCTATTCCGCAGCAATGCGGCTGGCAGCCCCCTAACGCTCAAAAAAAGCCGGACAAG
>CABVBB010000555.1 GCA_902496505.1 uncultured Peptococcaceae bacterium | reverse complement strand
TATTCTGTTCAGAAAAAGCTCAGATTTTCTTGACATTTTTTTGACCACTCCACAGCAAAACTTTTTTATAATAAAGCCACAGCCAAGCAAGATCCTTTTTTTCAACTTCATTTTCTTTACCCCTTACGATGAGCCGCCTCCCCAGCGGCTCTTTTTTATTGCCCGAAAGCTGACGAACAAAAGGCCGTCAAGGATCGTCTATTTTCGCAAAAAAACCCTCAGAGACCCACTGTTTCGCCACTATACGAAAATGTATATTTGTGGTATGATATAAGATATTAAATTTTTCAGTTGATCAGCTACAGGGCCTATCTGATCAGCAAAAGGAGTGATACAGCATGCGAAAAAACAAATGGGTAGTCAAGCACAACGACCCGGCGGCAGTCAGACGATTAATGGAACAGACCCATGTATCTTCCGTGCTGGCCAATCTATTGATCAATCGTGGCTACAACGATCCTCAGGCGATCGAAGAATTCTTGTATCCCGATCTACATAATCTGTCGTCTCCCTTTGAGCTGCTCAACATGGGCGCGGCTGTAGAAAAGATCCTCGCGCATGTAAGCAAGCAGCACAAGATCGTTGTTTATGGTGATTATGATGTGGACGGCATCTGTGCCAGCGTGATCCTCTATCAGGGGCTTTTGGCTTTAGGCGGCTGTGCAGAGTATTATGTGCCTGACCGTTTGGAAGAGGGCTATGGTCTAAACATGCAGGCAGTGGAAAACATCGTGCAGAGCGGCGTAGCGCTTCTGATCACTGTAGACTGCGGCATCAGCGCCAGCGCTGAGATACAAAAAGCGCAGGACATGGGGCTGGATGTCATCGTGACTGACCATCATCAGCTGCCGCCTGATCTGCCAGAGTGTATCATCGTCGACCCAGCAATGAATCCTGCCGAAGGGACTTGGAAATATCTCTGCGGTGCGGGCGTCGCCTTCAAACTGGTGCAGGGGATGTTCGAGCGCTACTATCAGGAAGAGAGCAGTCTCTACCGCATGACGCCCTATCTGGATCTGGCCGCTTTGGCGACAGTGGCTGATATCGTGGCCTTAAAAGGTGATAACCGCATCTTGGTCAAATTTGGCCTGGAGGAGATGAAGCGCGGCGAGAGGGCAGGCATATCCGCTCTCTGGAAAGTGTCGCGCAACAACGAAAGTGCGGAGCTCAATACTGTCGCTGTCGGCTTCAACATGGCACCACGGCTGAACGCCTGCGGACGCATCGGTGATGTGCGCTTAGGGCTGCGGCTTTTGACGACAGATGATCCCGTGGAGGCAGAGGAGATCGCCTACAAGCTGGATGCAGAAAACAAAAGCCGCCAGGAGATCGAGCGCGAGATCTTTGAAGAAGCGCTGGTCAAGGTTGCCGCAAGCAAGCCTGATCTGCACAAGGGGCTGATCGTCATCGGCGATGATTGGCATCCTGGCGTCATCGGCATTGTTGCCTCCCGTTTAGTCGAACAATTCTATACGCCAACGATTGTTTTAACAAAAGTGAATGGTCTGTACAAAGGTTCTGGACGCAGTATTGAAGGCTTCCATTTACAGCAGGCTTTGGCTCAATGTGCGGATTGTCTGGAAAGCTACGGCGGCCATGCCCAGGCGGCAGGGCTCAGTGTGCAGCCAGAAAAATTGGCCATTTTCCAGCAGCGGTTCGCAGAAGTCGTCCAGCAGTCGACTACTACAGAGACCTTTGTTCCGACGCTCTATATTGATGGCGAGATCAGCGTCAATGATCTCAACAATGATATTTATGATGATATCAGCAAGCTGCAGCCGACGGGCACTGCCAATGCCCTGCCCGTCTTCGTCTGCCGCAGTCAGACTACCACAGAGGTCCGCTGCGTCGGCGCGACAGGCGACCATCTGCGCATCAAGCTGCGGACCAATCAAGGCGAGATCGTCGGTATCGGTTTCAAAAAAGCCGAACTGGAATCCGTCATTGCAGAAGGCTCTATCGATATCGCCTTCCATCTGGATAAAAACTATTATAATGGCAAGACCAGCCTGCAGATGGTGATCAAAGACATCAAATCCTTCCGCCGCCCGGATCAGATGGATTTTGTAGATCGCTTGTTTTACTATCAGCAGGATTATTTGCAGGATGCTCCCTACAGCGGCATCGAAAACCAAGACAGCTTCTACACCAAAGCAGTGGGGG
>CABVBB010000554.1 GCA_902496505.1 uncultured Peptococcaceae bacterium | reverse complement strand
CCGGCCGTAGCCTGTCATGCTGTTCATTCCAGCCACCTCCAAATGAAAAATCTATAACGTATATGATAACCCATTTACCCTCAAAATGAAAGACAAACTTTTATTCCGGCCAACAATTCATCGCACTTTGGTGCGCGGACAAAAAAATAACGCAGGCGTTGTTATCGCGCTGCGTTTTTGACTGGAATACTTTGATGAAATATTATTCTTGGCCGTATACTTTTGGCATCGTCCGCTTATGTGCACTGCGGCTGTGCGCGGCTTCGATCTTGGCAATGACTGCCGGATCGCCTTCACCGGTCAAAAGGTAACGGTCCAGATCGGCATAGGTGATGCCCATTTCTTTTTCATCCGTCTGTCCCTCAAAAAGCCCAGCAGACGGCGCCTTGGTAATGATGGATTCCGGTGCATTCAAAAATCTCAGGAATTCATAGATCTCCTCGACTGTCAGATCAATGATGGGATTGAGATCATAAGCGCCATCGCCCCATTTTGTAAAATAACCCATGTAGTATTCGCTGCGGTTGCCAGTGCCTGCCACCAAGGCATTGCGGCTTTGCGCCAATGCGTATAAAGTGATCATACGCAGTCTGGGATTCATATTGGCCTTCGCCATATCAGCCAGCGGCATCACACCCTCTACGCTCTGTAAAAGCGCTTCCTTAGCCGCAGTCACATCCACCGTCACGGTTTCAATGTCAAACTGCTTCGCTACTGCTAATCCATCCACCATATCCTCGCCAAAATTGCGCTTGGACTGGCAGGGCATCATGACTCCCAGCACATTATCGCAGGCCTTACGGCACAAAATACCGACCAAAGCACTGTCCTTACCGCCGCTGTTGCCATAAACGATCCCTTTAGCACCAGCTGATTGCAGCCGCTCCTGGATGTAAGCCACTCTTTTTTCTAATTCCGCCTGATAATCTCGCATGATTCACCGCTCCTCTTGATCATCTTGTATCCTTATTTATTATATCAACATATGCCAAAAGGCATACACCAAAAAGAAAGAGCGACTGCCTCTTCATTTTAATGTACGCCTTTGTACATGCGCTATTTATTTATTGCGATTAGCCGACTTCGCACGCTCGGAAGCTTTGAGCAGCTGCTTTCTCAAACGCAGGAAATGCGGCGTGACTTCCAAGTATTCATCATCATTAAGGAAAGCAATGCACTCTTCCAAGGACATTTCCCGGCAGCCTTTCAGGCGTACCGTATCATCCTTAGCAGAAGAACGGACGTTGGTCAGATTCTTGCCTTTGCAGACATTGACCGCGATATCCTGATCGCGATTGCCTTCACCCACGATCATCCCTTCATAGACATCCACACCTGGGCCGATAAACAAGATACCACGCTCTTCAGCAGGGAAGAGGCCATAGGCTGTCGTTGTCCCTGTTTCGAAAGCGACCAAGGCACCACTGCGGCGGCCTGTGATCGTGCCGCAGTATGGTCTATAGCTGTCGAAGCTGCTGTTCATGATGCCGTAGCCTCTGGTATCCGTCAAAAACTCTGTCCGGAAGCCGACCAAACCACGAGCAGGGATCAAATATTCAATACGAGCCTGTCCATTATGGTTGCTCATGTTGACCATTTCACCTTTGCGGGCACCCAATTTTTCCATCACAGGGCCCATATAATCCTCCGGCACATCGACAGTCAAATATTCATACGGCTCATATTTCTGGCCTTCGATCTCTTTAAATACGACCTGAGGCTTGGATACCTGGAATTCCATCCCCTCACGACGCATTGTCTCGATAAGGATGGATAAGTGCAGCTCACCACGGCCAGCTACTTTAAACATATCCGCACTGTCGGTTTCCGTCACGCGCAGGGCGATATCGGTCTCCATTTCCTTAAACAAACGTGCTGCCAATTTGCGCGAGGTGACTGGATCGCCATCCTTACCTGCAAACGGGGAATTATTGATCATAAAGGTCATTTCCAACGTTGGCTCTTCGATTTTCAAGAAAGGCAGCGCATCCAAATTTGCCGGATCGCAGATGGTTTCACCGACATTGATCTCACCAAGACCGGCGATCGCTACGATCTCACCAACACCAGCCTCTGTAATATCAAAGCGCTTCAGTCCCTGGAAACCATACAGCTTGCTGACTCTGGTCTGACGCACCTTGCCATCTCTGCTCATGATAGCGACCTGTG
>CABVBB010000553.1 GCA_902496505.1 uncultured Peptococcaceae bacterium | reverse complement strand
CAGCACCCAGATGACCCAAAACGGCGTCGTTTCTCAAATGGACGTCGCTCCTGTCATCGCTAATGACCGCACCATGGTACCCATCCGCTTCGTTTCTGAAGCCCTAGGCGCGCAGGCCGAGTGGGTCGCTGACAGACAGGCAGCCGTCATTGCCTACAACGGCATCGTCTTAGAACTGCCCGTCAACCAAAAGACCATCTATATCCAAGGCCAAGCCACGGAAATGGACGTTGCCACCCAGCTGATTAACGACCGCACTATGGTCCCCCTGCGGGCTGTGACCGAAGGATTAGGCCTCACTGTAGAGTATCAGCCTGAGACACAGACCATTACTATCCAATAGCATAAGACCAAAAGGGACACTTTGAGTGACATCAAAGTGTCCCTTTTATTTTGTCCAGCGATAAAGCCCAGATAGATACTGCACAGAAAACTTGGCAAAAACTATTGACAAGTAAACTTGGCGTGGTATAATACAAATTGACAAGTTTACTTGGTATTCTTTGAGGAGGATGACATATGAACAAAGAAGAAATTTTAGCAAGGAGCAGAAAAGAAAATAATCTATCGGATGAACGGACGCAATATATCGGGTTGAAGGGCGCCAACTTTTCGATCACGATACTGATCCTCCTGTGGGTGATTCTTTCTCGCTTGACACCATTGGACGCTGCTGCGGAATATGCCATGGGGCTTTTGGTGACGACGACCTGTTTTGCTAACTGGGCTTATCAGCTGCTTTACTGCCGGACAAAAACGGCTGTCTTCTTTGCTGTTTTATTTTTCTTGGCCGCAGTGATATACTGTGTATTGTTTTTCAAAGTTGGTCTGCATATTTTTTAAAAAGTGAGTGTGACAGATGGATGACAAATTAGTATTAAAAAATCATCTTAAAGAAGTCAGAGCTGAGAAGAAGATATCTCAATCGCAGCTGGCAGAGATGGTAGGCGTTTCCCGCAATACGATCAGTTCTATTGAGACAGGGCAGTTTAACCCGACCGCTAAATTAGCACTGATTTTATGTATCGCCCTGGATAAGAAGTTTGAGGAGCTGTTTTATTTCGATTGAATACCGCAGTAAAATGAAAAAGGGGCTGCCGCAACGATGATAAAAGTCGTCGTTGCGGCAGCCCCTTTTTGGGCTACTCATGAAAGGTATGCAGTGCTGCCAGCTGTTCGTGAAGGCGGGCGCCGGTCTCTTTGAGGAGCTGAAGATAAAAACGTTCTGGCTGGGAGAGGGGCTTGGATTTATCGTAGTAAACGTAATTGGAGATCTCAGGGCTAGTCCAGTCCAGGGGCCTGGTGATCAGGCAGCCAGAGTCGATATAGATGTCTTCATAAGCCAAGATGCCTGGCAGGATGCTGATATAATCCTGCGAGGAGGAGAGGTAGCGCTTGATGGCTTCGCGGTCAATCAAGACGGTGACATTGTCGTGAAAATCGGCTGGGAAGAGCTCCAAAATCTTAGGCGTGAGAATGAGCGGATAGTGCTGGAGATCGGTCAAAGCTACAGATTTTTGCTGCGATAAGGGATGAGCGGCGCTGCAAAAGATCAGAAGCTGGTCCTTGTAGAGCAGCTGTGCAGTCAGCCTTTTCTTTTTGGAGACGCCGGAGATATGATCGAGCGAGCTGTCATACTGTGAGGTGGTCGTGATGATGAAGCTGTAATCGTTGATGGAGACATTGACCAAGTTGGCTGGCATGGGGTTTTCTGCGATCTGCACCTTGACTTCGGGATAAACTTCGTGAAAGGGCTGCATAATGGAGAGCAGCAGCGAATAGGCGACGGAAGGGATGGTGGCGATCTTGATGGTGATCTTTTTATTTTCTTCCAGGACTTTTTGCTGGATATCGGCAAGGATCGTATCGACTTTTTGGGTCTCTTCATAAATGCTTCGTCCGAAGTCGGTCAGTTCCACGCCATGATTGGTGCGCACAAACAAATAAAAGCCCAGTTCGCGCTCCAGGCTTTGGATCGCCAGGCTCAAAGCAGACTGACTGATAAAAAGCGCATCAGCAGCAGCTGTCATCGAATGGGTCTTAGCAACAACATTAAAATACTTTAACTGGTCTAGGTTCATCCAAAACGCCTCATTATTTAGATATTTATTTTGATTATACCATAGAGAATTTTGCCGAACAATAGGTAATGCTTATATCAAACCTTCATAA
>CABVBB010000552.1 GCA_902496505.1 uncultured Peptococcaceae bacterium | reverse complement strand
CGGATACTCTTCCTTGCTGTTGTCGATGGCCTTGCCCTGCACAGTCACTGCCCCCTCGACGATAGCCGCCTGGTAGGTGCTGCCATTTTTGCTGCCTGCGGTGTAAGGCTTGTACGCCCCAGCCGCAGCCTTGGCGTCAAATTCACTGGCTTTATTGATCACCAGCCCCTCCTGGGCCGTCCATTTGGTCTCCAGCCCCAGCAGACGCGCGTCGTGGTAGGTCATGGGCACATATGTAATGTCTTTGTAGACCAAAAAAGGGTACTGACTTTGCACAGAGTCGGCCTCGATGCCATTCAAGGTCACTGTGAAAGCAGGCAGAGTCACATTGACCGCCTGCGCCGCCTGTGCCGTCAGCGGCAGACAGACTGCCAGAGTCACCCCTGCCATAAAACCGGCTATTCGCTTCTTCATATATTGACGCTCTCCTTTATCTATCCAAAAAACCTCATGTATTGACTAAAATTTGCCGTCTTGCTTGTTTATTCTACAATAAGAGCAAAAAACTTGTCAAATAAATCCCCATGGTAAAATCTTCTTTCACCATAAATCGCCCTATTTATTATGGACGTGCAAACGATCGCCTAAGTTGCATAAAAAAAAGACAGATGCACGCGTCATCTGTCCGCCCATTTATATGATCAAAATAATAACTTACTGGCTTCTTCTCTCATGAGCACAGGATCTCATCTTCTACAGAATCCAAACCAAAGTAATTTTCATAAGTTTTTATAAGTTCTACGTCTGACATTTTGCTGTAGCGGTCAAATACTCCGCAGATATTCTTGAGATCGGATAATTTTTTGCAGTCTTCTTGGATACATCTGATGATCATGCTCTTGAAGTCCATCAATACCCCTCCCTTCCTTGACTCCTCCACATTGTCTGCTACTAGCATACAACAAACCGCGCCTTTTGGGGCACCCAATTTGTCAAAAAGCGATAATGATTTCTTATTGATACTTAGTCTATGCTGTCATTTTCCGTGCACCATACTCAAATCTCACTAGCACACAAAAAGGCCGCAGCCCCTGGTCTCCTCACCAAGGTCTGCGGCTTTCCTATGGATCAAAATTCTTCTTCTAAGATCTGATAAGCCAGCGCGCCTTCACACTGCTTTGGTACGCGTACGCCGCCCAGATAAGCCATCGTCGGCACCACATCCACCTGCCGAATGATGCGCGGGGTCTGACAATTTTCCTTGATGCCTTTGCCGGCGGCGATGAAGATCGGTGAAACAGAAGTGTCGGCTTCGCCCCAAGTGGTAGACAGGCTGTCAGCATGATCGTAATTGTAGCCCTCTGCTACAAAGTAAACGACGTCGCCTGATTCCGGTCCGCCCAGTCCCAAAAGCACAGCATCCTTGTTGCGCAAAGCCAGGGCAATGACGCGCTTGCCGGTGACCGGATGACGATAGCCATACAGTCTGGTCATGATCTCCTCTTCTACCTCGTATTTTTCCTCCGGCGCAACGATGCCATGGGGGTCACGGCCGCGGAGATTGACATAGATGTGTGACTCTCTCTGCGCTACAGCCAAGGTGTGTTCCCAATCGATCTCCGGCAGAGGATTGCCGTCAGCATCTTTTTTGAGCGCGGTCAAGCCGACTTCTGACATCAGCCCCACATTGATGCCCAAGAGATCGCCGATGGCGACGAAATCATGCTTGGAGCAGACCTGAGCATGGTCAGAGACGATGAAGATGGTCCAGCCTTGATCCAGATATTTGAGGAACTGACCCAGATAATTGTCTGTCTGCACATAGATATCCTCCATGTACTGCTGATACGTTTCCGGCGGCATTTTGTTGTAGCCTTTGTCGGTCATGTAGCGGATGAACATATGCTCCTGCAGGTCGATGGCGTGATAATGGGAGAAGAGGATCTCCACGCCCTGATGATCCAGCATTTCCTGCAAGGCTTTGGCCTGCCACTGCGCTGTGACGTTCCACGTGCTGAACATGATCTTGTTGATCAGCTCATCCTCCTGCTGGCCCAGCATAGCTGTTGGAGGCGCATAGCCCGCGGCATCGACAATGACATCATACAGCGCTTTGGGATGGACCACGCCGCTGAAATCGATCTCCATAGCAGAGGAGACGTAAAGTTTGAGTTCAGAGCCATCCTTTTCCAAATGGACGAGCTTCATATTGCGTACGCAGTCCACCTTCTGCTCATTTTTGTAGCC
>CABVBB010000551.1 GCA_902496505.1 uncultured Peptococcaceae bacterium | reverse complement strand
CTTTTACCCAGTAAGATCATGAAAAGTCATCTTAGTTCCTATAAATTTAGTTTTATCATAGCATACGGCGATAGTTCATGCAATTTAAAAAAATACCCTGCGGCAAAAGTAGCAGCAAGCTAGGCATCAGGATAGACTTCTATATTTGACATTTAGTGAATGTCATCACTGGACACAGTTTAACATACAATGAAAAAAATAACAATCACAAGATGTCAAAAGGAAACGATGGTCATGTACAAAAATAAAACAGAGGGCGGCCATAATAATATCTGTGGGCGAAACATCAAGCGGATCCGTGAAGCGCTGCCTGAAAAAACATCGCAGCGAAAATTGGCTGACCAGCTGCAAATGGCAGGCTTGGATATTGATAAAAATGCTGTGCAGAGGATCGAGAGCGGCAAACGATTCGTCACAGATATCGAATTAAAAGTTATTGCACAGGTTTTAGCAGTAAGCTACGAGACATTGCTGGATGAATAAAAGACAAAGCCCCCGGTATGAGAGCGCCTTGGAGAAAACTTCAAGGCGCTTTTGCTGCATTTTGCACGATTTTCCTCTGTTCTCTCCTGGGGGATTGTGCTATCATAAGGTATATTGCCATTTTTGAGGTGAACGAGATGATAGAAGATACCATAGCAGCGGTGGTGACAGCGCCGGGGATGGGCAGTGTGGGCATTATCCGCTTGAGCGGGCCGGAGGCGGTGACCATCGGTGAACGGGTTTACCGCGGGCGTGAGCCGCTGTCTGAGGCGGCGAGCCACACCATCCATTACGGTAAAGTGGTGGAACCAAAGACGGGCAAGGTGGTGGATGAAGCGCTCTTTATGCTGATGCGTGCGCCGCACAGCTTCACAGGCGAGGATGTGCTGGAGATCCAGTGCCACGGCGGTACAGTGGTCATGCGGCGCATCTTGCAGCTGGTGCTGGAGGCGGGTGCGCGTTTGGCGGAGGCTGGCGAATACAGCAAGCGGGCTTTTTTGAACGGCAAGAAGGATCTGGCGCAGGCAGAGGCCATCATGGATATCGTCAGCGCCAAGACGGAGCGGGGATTGGATATGGCTATGGCGCAGCTGGCCGGCGGCCTTTCGGGAGAGATCCAAAAGGCGCGGGCAGTGCTGTTGGAGCTGATCGCGTTTATCCAGGCGGACATCGATTATCCGGATGATGATATCGAACGTTTGACCGTGGAGGAGCAGATCGCACGGGTGGACGCGCTTTATGAACAATTGGGATCGATCCTGGCGACGGCAGGACGGGGCAAGATGCTCAAGGACGGCATCCGCACGGTGATCGCGGGCAAGCCCAATGTGGGCAAATCGAGCCTGCTCAACGCGCTCTTAGGTGAGAAGCGGGCTATTGTCACGGATATTCCGGGTACCACGCGGGATGTGATCGAGGAATATGTGGACGTACAGGGCGTGCCGTTACGCATCATGGATACGGCCGGCATCCGGGAAACGGACAATCTGGTGGAGCAGATGGGCGTGGATATGGCGCGGCAGTTTTTGCAGAGCGCGGATCTGGTGCTCTATGTGTACGAGCCGGAATTGGGCTTGACAGCGGAGGATGAAGCCATTTTGGCCGAAGTGGGCGATGTGCCGCTCATTTTCCTGCAGAACAAGGTGGACTTAGGCGAACAGACGGCACCTGCGGAAGCGCTATTGGCCGGTCGTCCTTTGGTCAAGCTGTCTGCACTGTATGGGCAGGGAATGGACGCTCTGGAAAAAGCGATCTTGAATCTCTTCTTCGACGGGGAGATCAGTGCGGGGCATGATGTACTGGTGACCAATGTCCGGCATCAGACCATCCTTAAAGAAAGCCTGACCCATCTGGAAAACTTCCGGAATGGCGCACAAATGGGCATGACCGGCGATTTTTTGGTCATCGATCTGCAAAGCGCCTGGGAGAAGCTGGGCATGATCACTGGTGAGACAGTGGAGGAGGATCTATTGGATCAGATCTTCTCGCAGTTTTGTCTAGGGAAGTAGGGAAAGGGCGTTTGTGGCCCTTTGGGATCCTCACTGGGAGTAATTATGTTCGTAGGCGGTACGATGCGCCTTTTGCAGACCTCACCTGCGGTGGGGTGGTCGCCAGGTTTCGCCTGGCGGCGAGTTCCTTTTGACTGGCCAAAAGGAACCAAAAGCCACCAGGGATTCCGATTTCCCTGGAACCCTAAACGGTGCGGGAAGTGAGAA
>CABVBB010000550.1 GCA_902496505.1 uncultured Peptococcaceae bacterium | reverse complement strand
CGCCGACCACCATTCGTCTGTTGGATCCGCCGCTGCACGAATTTTTGCCGGATGGTGAAGCATTGGCCTTAGAGATCAACGATTTGAAGCATCAAGGTGCCGACCAAGCTCAGATCGCCGAACGAGAGACGCTTCTGCAAAAAGTGCGCAGCCTGCACGAATTCAACCCCATGCTGGGGCATCGCGGCTGCCGTTTGGGCATCACTTACCCTGAGATCTACCGCATGCAGGCGCGGGCCATTTTGCAGGCAGCCGCCCAGCTGGTCAAAGAAGGCCGCGATATCCACGTAGAGATCGAGATCCCTTTGGCTATCGATCCTTTAGAAGTCAAGCTGCTGCGTGACGAGATCACAGCCGTTGGGCAGGCAGTGCAGGCAGAGACCGGCGTCAGCCTGGATTACCGCATCGGCACCATGCTGGAATTGCCGCGTGCCTGCCTCTTGGCCGATGAATTAGCGCAGCACTCCGATTACTTCACCTTTGGCACCAATGACCTGACTCAGACGACCCTGGGCTTCAGCAGAGACGATGCCGAAGGCAAATTCATGCAAGCCTATCTGGATAAAAAGATCCTCAAAGATAATCCCTTCGCTGTGCTCGACCGTGCAGGCGTCGGCAAACTCGTCGCCATAGCCGTCCAAAATGCCCGCTCCGTCAAACCAGACATTTCCCTCGGCATCTGCGGTGAGCACGGCGGCGATCCCAGCTCTATCGCTTTCTGCCACGAAGTCGGCCTGACCTTCGTCAGCTGCTCGCCGTATAGGGTCCCCGCGGCCCGCATCGCTGCAGCACAATCGCAGATCAAAGCGCCGCGGAAAAAGTAGAGCTATAGAAAAGCAAGAAAAGCATACGACGCTCAATTAAGCAGCAGAGTCGTATGCTTTATTTTTTGTTCTGATCCAAGAAAAAGGTGGATAAACCATAAAAAATATTAAAAAATAAAGGAAGTTGGCTGACGGATTGAGAATTAATATAAAGATAAAAACGCGAAAAAGGGGTGGGGATGATGAGTATTCGTGAGGAGATCGAAAAGCGGGAGCGGGAGATGCTCTCGCCGTTTGCGGCATTGGCGGTGAATTCCAAGGGGCGGGAGATCGCGGAGGAGCCGGATGAACTCCGGACATGCTATATGCGGGATCGGGATCGGGTGATCCATTCTAAGGCATTTCGACGGCTCAAGCACAAGACGCAGGTCTATATCTCGCCGGGCAATGATCATTACAGGACGCGGCTGACGCATACGCTGGAGGTAGCGCAGATCGCCAAGACTATCGGGCGGGGACTCAATCTCAATGAGGATCTCATCGAGGCGATCGCTTTGGCTCATGATGTGGGGCATACGCCTTTTGCTCATACGGGTGAGGAAGTGCTTAATGAGCTGATGCAGGGCGGTTTCCATCATAATGAGAATAGTGTCCGGGTCTTGACGCGGGTGGAGCAGCGGCGCAAAAGTTTGGGGCTCAATCTGAGCGCGGAGGTGCTGGACGGGGTGCTGCATCACAGCGGTTATGGCACCAATAAAACCAAGGCAGCGACTTTGGAGGGACAGATCATTCGTTTCAGCGACAAGATCGCTTATGTACAGCATGATATCGATGACAGTATCCGAGCGGGGATCATCACAGAGGATGATCTGCCATATGAGTATACAGAGGTCTTGGGACACAGCCACAGCGGACGCATCGCAACGCTGGTCAAGGATATGGTGATGCACAGCCGGGCGCTTTTGAGCGAAGCTAAGCTGGGGGAGGATATCACCTTATGTTTCAGCCCAGAGATCGATGCAGCGCTCAAAGGACTGCGGAGTTTTATGTTCGATGAGGTGTATCATGGCGAAGTCTGCGCGCTGGAACGGGAAAGAGCGGCATTTATCGTCAAATTTTTGTTTGAATATTATTCTGAGCGGCCGGAAGCTATGCCGGGGTTTTATCAGCAGGTAGCCCGTGAAGAGGGCATCGAGCGCGGTGTTGCGGATTATATTTCGGGCATGAGTGATAATTATTGTGTGGAGTTGTTTAAGGAATTGACCATCCCGCGTTCATTTTTATGCACCATATAGGGCGTTTATCTGTTTAATAAAGGATTTTCAGCAGGATTTTGTCGAAGGGGAACGAAGTTATACAGTCTGTACGGGATTAGAGGTCAGAGGAATGAGTAAAACGACGAAGATTTTGATCGATGGCGATGCCTGTCCGGTA
>CABVBB010000549.1 GCA_902496505.1 uncultured Peptococcaceae bacterium | reverse complement strand
ACGATCTTTAAGGTGATGGGATCGATCTCTAGGACGCGGGAATGATCGCGGCGATAAGCCTTGACGCCGTAGGGCGAGGTCTGACTGGGCACACCATAGCCGGCCCAGCCGCCGTTGTCATAGACCAAGATGTTGCCTTCGCCCGGCAGTCCTCTGGGGATCATATGGGCATGATGCTGGCCGATGATGATGCCCATGCGTTTTAGTTCCTTGGAACTATCATAGTCTGGACCGATCTGCCAGACGACTTTGCCGGTCGCTTTGCTGATGATGGCAATGATATTGGTCTCGCGGGCATCCCAGATGATATTATCTGGGTGGAAACGCTCATCTCCGGCGTCATACCATTTGTTCGGTCCCAGCACGCTCATCGAATTGATGTGCATCCAGTCGCCCATCCCGCCGTCACACTCATGCATGTTGGGATTGCGGAAAAAGGCATTTTTGGCTGCCTCAGAGAAGCCATATTCGCGGAAATGCTCGTGAGAATGCCACTCCCAGATCTTTTCGCCATTCTCCCCTACTTCGTAGATCACATCGTCCAACAATTTTTTATCGGAGATCTTGTGGTCGATGATGGTATCGTGCGCCAAGATCAACGTCTTGCCGCCGCCGACTTTTGGTTCCATGCCTGGCACATAGTAGCCGACTGGATTGCCCTCCCGCTGATAATCATGGTGCTGCCGCGCCATCCATCTCGGCGGCAGGCCGGGATCTTCGATGTACTGATGCTTGCTGAATTCCCAGACGATGTTGCCGTCCCAATCCACCTCGACCAAGTCCACATCATCCTGATAACCATAGCGCATATCCCGCTCCCCGCGGTGGCCTAAGACATTGCCGCCGGGCAGAAGCTTATTGGGAAAGCCCTGCAGATCTTTCCAAAAATGCACCGGTCTGCCGTTCATATCGATCAGCAGTGCGCCATGCTCTGGCGCTGGAAAGAGCGTGTAGCCATTAAAACATTTTTCTGGATCATAGATCGTTGTTCCTGTTGGATAAATTGTAGGATGTCCCATAATGTTGCCTCCATTTATTAGATATTTTTACAAAAGACCGATCAGTTTCCAAAACGGTACGCCGATGACGAGCAGATAAATAAACGAAACCACCATTTTCATCGCAAAGGCTTTCATGAAGTCGTTCATGCGGATCAGGCCAAAGGAGAACGGCACCAGATACAACGCATATTCATAGGGGAAGATGATCTGATCCAAGCCTTGGAAAAACGCATACATGATGGGATAAGGATTGATGCCCAGATCCACTGCGATCTGCGCCAGCGGTACGCCAAAGGCTGCCATCGCTGCCAAGGGAGTGAGCAGGAAATTGACCAGCATCGCCAGCAGCCAAACTACCGCCATCAAGCCTACCGTGTTTAAATTGCTCAGTACCGGCTGGATCATTTGGGAGATCAGTACGCCGATCCCCAAGCTGTTGGCCGCCATGCCGATGGCCATACACCCTGTCACGAAGAACAAAAACTTGAAGTTGACGCGCTCGATATCCTCTGTCTTGGCCAGATCGATACCTGGCAAGAAGCAGACCAACGGCAGGATCAAGAAGGCCACGATCATGGGGACGCCCACGATCAAACCGACAAACAAGAGCACCATGACGATTGCGGCTTTTTTCTCTGCCAGGCTCATCTTACCCAGCTTCTGACGCTCTCCTTGAAAATAATCTTTGCCGTTGATGGCCTTGTCCGGCTTGAACATTTTGAAAAGGATCGGCACTAAGACGAAGCTCAGCGGCAAAAAGATGATGTTCTGCAAAAGATAATCGGTGAATGATACTTCTAAGCCGGCGATACCCAGCAGAACGCCGATATTGGTCGGATCATAGAAGTAAAAGCCCACGCCCAAGCTGCCGAAGGCACCAGCGATCATGATGGCGCTGGACATGGCGGATTTTTGCAGTTCCAAGGCTTTACAGATACCAAAGGTAAAGGCTGCGGTGGCAAAGGGGTCGCGGGTGATGATGCCTAAAAGCACGACGCCGAACAAGATGCCCAAATAGGTGCCGCCGGTCTTGACCACACACCACAAGGCGATACGCCGCAATAGTCCCGTCCGCTCCAAAATATTGGCCAGCACGAAGCAGCCCAGACACATCCAGGGTATCTCCGCCGTCCAGGGCGCCAGCACCAATTCCATCGGCGCAATGCCCAGCAATACATACATAAAGGGCAGCAAAATAG
>CABVBB010000548.1 GCA_902496505.1 uncultured Peptococcaceae bacterium | reverse complement strand
AGGGGAAGAGAGTGGAATTTAAACTGACTAGACATACCGTTACACTGTTTTTGGTCACTATGCTGACGTTTACCTTAGCTTTTGAAGACAATTTTGTCGTACGCAGTGTCTCTATCCTGGCATTTATCGTTTTTGTCATGGGGTCATTTTTTTTGCGTTTATGCCCATTGTATCAAGAGCGGCCGGTGATCTGGCCGCTGCTATTGGGAAGCCTTGGGGTGCTGACCCTCTTGAATGCTGGAGCGATCATTTATACCAGAAATAGTATGGAGATGTTGGCTATAGCTGGCATGGAGCTCTGCTTTGTAGAGTTTATGCTCATTGCGGAGCTGCTGCACTGGGCGATCATATACTGGCGCTTTAAACAAAAGCCAGCTGATGGGGAGGAAAAGGTTGACGTTATCAAATAGAAATAGAGCATTGCAGCAAGGAGTGGCGGAGCGGCCGCTCCTTTTTTGTTTGGCATACAGCGGGGCCGCAGTCTTGATATCGATCCTGCCTGGAGACTGTGCTTAAAGGCATGCTCTAGGTATTATGATCAGCAATGATTTGTTGATGGTCAAAGGATGGTCAATACCCCATTGATTGCATAACTGCTGTAAATAGATAAAATAATAAGTGAAGGATAGCTATTGTTCAACACAAAAAAGACTGGGGATGATTTTAATGTCGACCACAAGTAAGTGGTATCTAAACAGTGCGATTTCTGTTGCTATTATGATTTTTTTCCGCTTTATTCCGGCACCGGCGCCCATGACGCCATTGGGCATGACCGTGGTGGGTATCTTTTTAGGCGCCATATACGGCTGGTGCACAACGAATATGATCTGGCCAAGTTTGGTCGCTTTGATCCTTTTTGGATTTACTGGACAAGCGGCAGTTTCAGCCACTTGGGGCGGGATCATGAGCAATATGACTGTAGGGATCTGTTTTTGGCTGATGATCAGTGTGGGATTGCTTAAAAATACAGGTTTGATCCAATATATTGCCGATTGGTCTGTCACACGAAAATTTACGCGCGGTAAGCCTTGGCTTTTGATGATCATCATTTATATTTCTGCTGCGGTCTGCGCGTCTTGTTTAAGTGAGGTGGCCGTGACACTGGCTTTTTGGGGCTTAGTATGGGCGATCTGTGAAGAAGTCGGCTATGAAAAGGGAAGCAAAACAGCTACGTGGATGACGTTTTCTACAGCAATATTAGTTGGTACTGGGGGATTTCTGCTGCCCTTTAAAATGGCTGTTTTTTCTAACTTTGGCTTTTTGGCAGCCGGTTCCAATGGCACCTACGATGGCTCATTTGATTATGCAGCTTGGACACTTTTTACGATCGTTATCGTGACGATCATGTTTACCGTGTATTTATTGATCAGCAAGTTTGTGCTGCGTATCGATTTGTCGAAATTAGCCAGCTATGTACCCGAGGAATCGCAGATGCACAAAATGACGAAGCAGCAAAAAGTATCGTTAACGTTGTTTGCTGCCCTCTTCATCATTCTGATGGCTCCGAGCTTTATGCCCAAAACATTTTTCTTAGCAGCACTCTTAGGCAAATTAAACACAGTGGGCGGCTGTATGGTGATCGTTGCCATCACTTGCTGGATCCGCGTTGACGAAGAACCACTGCTGACATTTGATGATCTGGTTTCCAAGAATGTGATCTGGAATATCATTTTGATGTTTGGTACGGCCTTGACCTTGTGTGCCTGCATCAATAGTGAGGCTGCCGGCGTATCAGCTTGGCTGAAAGTCGTGCTTGACCCGCTATTTTCTAGTATGAGTCCATATGCCTTCTTGGTCTGTTATTTCTTGATCGCCTCAGTCATCACCAACTTTATCAATAATGCTGTTGTAGGGGCGGTCATGATCCCGCTTTCCTTCTCTATCAGCACCGCTATGGGGCTAAATCCGCTGGCCGTATGTGCCTGCATGATCTTATTTGCAGATTTTGGCGTGTTCTTGCCAAGTGCCAGCCCGACAGGCGCTTTGATCCATAATGCAAGCGGCTGGATCCCCAAAAATAACCTGTACAAATATTGCTTTTTGGGAGTAGGCTTGTTTGTTTTGACCAGCTTGATCATTGGCTGGCCGTTAGCCAATGTCCTGTTCCCCTTTGCGATTTGATAAATGTTGAAGGTGCAGAGGCAATCGTGCTGGATAAGCCATTTAAAAATCGGGGAAAGTGAGCTGAGATGAAATTGTGAGCAC
>CABVBB010000547.1 GCA_902496505.1 uncultured Peptococcaceae bacterium | reverse complement strand
GATGCCAGTGGCAGCGACGGTCAGATCGAAGCATTTGAGCACGGAGGTGCCTTGGGTACCCTGGTAGGTGCTGGGGATGCCGGCAATATTGTCAGCGACGATGCGGCCTTGTTTATTGGCAGGGCCTGCCAAAGGAATAGCAGCTTTGGCGCCGGTGACGAAATGGGTAACTTCCACAGCGTCGCCCAGTGCATAAATGCCGGGGATGGAGGTCTCCATACGGTCGTTGGTGATGATGTAGCCTTTTTGGTCGACTTCGATACCGGCATCGGCAGCCAGTTTGCTTTCAGGACGGACGCCGATGGAAAGCAGCACCATGTCAGCGGTATATTCACTGTCTTGGGTGGTGACGACGATCTGGTCGCCTTTTTCGGCAAAGCCTTGCAGCGTTTGATTGAAGGCGATGTCTACGCCTTTAGCATAGAGCTGGTTGTGGACTTCGCAGGCCATGTCATAATCCAGCGTATTGCGCAGGACTTGGTTGCTGCGCTGGATAAGGGTGACGAACAATCCGGCATGGGTGAGGTTTTCGGCCATTTCCAAGCCGATGTAGCCGCCGCCGATGACGATGGCGGATTTGGGCTCGTGGCTGACGAGGAAATCTTTGATCTTGTAGGTATCGGGGATATTGCGCAGAGTGAAGATGCGCTCGCTGTTTTCTGCGCCGATCTGCGGGCGGACCGGTTCAGCACCAGGGGAAAGGACGAGATTGTCGTAGCTTTCTTCGTAGGTCTTATCGGTCTGTAAGTTGCGGACAGTGACGGTCTTGGTCTCAGGATGGATAGCGACGGCTTCGGAAAGGATGCGCACATCGACATTGAAACGGTCGTTGAAGCTTTCGGGCGTTTGCAGCACCAGGTCTTCTTTGTTTCTGATGACATCGCCAATATAGTAGGGAAGACCGCAGTTGGCAAAGGAAATGTAGGGCCCGCGCTCCAAAATAACGATTTCCGCTTGTTCGTCCAGACGGCGCAAGCGGGCAGCGACAGAAGCGCCGCCGGCGACACCGCCGATAATCAGGGTTTTCATGAAAAAATAGCCTCCTAGAAATGATCCCGCCTGTGGGCGGATCGATGGTTTAACCTTATAGTAACGCATTTTAAGCGCGGCGTAAAGGGGGCAGGGGGTCTTTTCTGGCGATTGCCAATAATAAAAGGTCTTGATGTTTGACAAAAGTCACCTTGACATTTTTTGCACGAGTGGCTAAAATAGTTGCAGCACCAACAAATCAAGCAGCAGGAGAGGAGTTTCAAACCATGTCAACAGCAAGCAAGCAGAAATATTTGGGCCAAGGGGGACTGGTGGCGTTCATCACCGTCATGAATATGTTCATCCCTTTATCTACAGACCTCTATCTGCCAGCGCTGCCGTCTATGAGCGGATATTTTCAGGTGTCAGCGACGCTGACCAATCTGACGCTGGTCAGTTTTTTCTTTTTTTATGCCGTAGGAACACTTTTGTGGGGGCCGCCCAGTGATAAATACGGCCGCAGACCGATCCTCATCCTGGGCACGGCGCTTTATGCGGCTGCCAGCGTGGGCTGTGCGCTGTCGATCGATGTGTACATGATGATCGCCATGCGGATCTTGCAGGGCCTGGGCGCGGGCAGCATCACCTCTGTATCCATGGCGCTGATCAAGGACTGCTTCCAAGGCCAGCGCCGGGAAAATATCCTGGCCGTGGTACAGTCTATGGCCGGTATCGCGCCGATGATCGCGCCTATCTTAGGAGCGCTGATCCTCCAGTTCACCACCTGGCGGGCGACATTTTGGCTGCTGGCCATCATTGGCACGCTGTGCCTGATCACGGCGTTTTTCTACCAAGAAACGCTGCCGGAAGCTGAGCGGTACGAAGGCACGCTGCTGGGGTCTTTAGGGCGGCTGGTGGTCGTAGGGCGGCAAATGCAGTTTTTGGCGCCGACTGTCATCTTTGCGCTGTATTCGCTGCCCTTCATGGGCTATATCGCCATTTCATCTTACATCTATGTGGATTATTTCGGCTTGTCGGAACAGGTGTACAGCTATTTCTTCGCGGCCAATGCCTGCGTGTCCCTGATCGGGCCGATACTTTATGTGAAGTTTTTCCGCCGCTTCGATAAGCGCGCTTTTGCCACGGGCAGCATGGTGCTGGCCATCGTCTGCGGCGTGGCCATGCTCACAGTGGGCAAATGGTCGCCGTGGCTGTTTTTGATCTCCTTTGCGCCGTT
>CABVBB010000546.1 GCA_902496505.1 uncultured Peptococcaceae bacterium | reverse complement strand
TCATATAGGCAGCGTAGAGCGCGACGAGCACCAGCCCTTCGCCTTTGCTGAAGCGCCGATCGGTCAGCGCGAAAAGGAAAGCGATCAGGCTGATGGCGGCCAAAAGCAGCGCGTCAAAGGCCACTGCCCCCGAGACAGCTACCGGCGTGATGAAGGCCGTGAGTCCCAGGATGAAAAAGACGTTGAAAATATTGGAGCCGATGACATTACCGAGGGCGATATCGCTCTCGCCCTTTCGTGCTGCTACCACAGAGGTCATGAGCTCCGGCAGAGAGGTGCCGACAGCGACGATGGTCAAGCCGACCATGGCTTCACTCATGCCGAAATCTCTGGCAATAGCGCTGGCTGCATCTACCGTGATGTCGCCGCCGAAGACCACGCCCGCCAGACCGATAGCCAGATAGATGAGGCTGCGGCCCAGTCCCAAAGAGACCATCACTTCTTCGTCTTTATTTTCTTTGACCGCTCTGAGCGCGACACTGAGCAGATAATACATGAATATCCCGAAAAACATCAAGAGCACCAAGCCGTCGGTGCGGTTGAGCACATTGGCAGTACCATTGCCCAGCGTGATGTCAAAAGTCAGCACGATCAGCGCCAGACAGCTGAGCAGGACGAACGGGAACTCTTTGGCGATGATGGTCTCTTTGACCTTGAATGGCAGGATAAAGGCGGCGATACCGACGACCACCAGCAGGTTGAACATATTGGAGCCTACCACATTGCCCATAGAAATGTCGCTCTGTCCATTCAAGGCAGAGGTCACGCTGACGGCCAATTCCGGCGCACTGGTGCCAAAGGCCACGATTGTCAGGCCAATGATCAGCGAAGGGATGTGGAATCTCCGCGCCACACTGGACGCACCAGTCACGAATAGATCAGCGCCTTTGACGAGTAAGACCAGACCCAAAACTAAGAATACATACTTCATTGCAAAATTCCTCCGTTTCTGTATTACCATGTCCAGCGCCGCCCTTTTCATACTACAAAAAAAGACTTCTACCGCGGCACAGGCATGGCTGTGTCGAGATAAAAGTCTTGCTATTTCAAGCACGGGCGGATCATTTCTGATCGTATTGACGCTCGCATGCTACACCCGAAGGTGCAAGCTACTCCCTTTTATGTCTGTTCCATATTATAGCAAATGCAGCGGCCGTCGTCAAGATTATTTCTCCTGATGCTCCGGCGCTTGGTAAGCCGTCCGCTCCACCCGTACGCCTGCTTCTTCAAAATAAGCCATGGCCCGTTCGTCTGGATAGACGCCGTCAAAGACCACCCGTTCTACGCCGGCATTGATAAGCATCTTGGCGCAGAGCGAGCAGGGAGAGGCTGTACAGTAAAGCGTGCTGCCTGCCACGCAGATCCCCTGCACCGCTGCCTGGATGATGGTATTTTGCTCAGCATGCAGCCCACGGCAGAGCTCGTGACGCTCTCCCGAAGGGACGCCCAGCTGTTCGCGCAGGCAGCCCACCTCACCGCAATGGGCTAGGCCGCGCGGCGCGCCATTATATCCGGTCGCCAGTATATGCCGGTCCTTGACCAAAAGCGCACCGATCTGCCGTCTGAGGCAGGTCGACCGCTTAGCCACCACGTAAGCAATTTCCATGAAATAATCGTCCCAATCCGGTCGCATGCTGATCCCTCATTTCCTAGTACTGACTATAATCCTTCTCTGCTTCCTGCTTCTTTTCCCGCCGTCTCTGCCTGAAAAAATAGATCAAGAGAACGATGGAAACGATAGGCACGGCCAAAAGGATGAACAAATTGATAAGCGAGCCGATCACTAAAATAGGTTCCACCGTCATCGTAGCGACCTCCTTTACTGGACGACGACTGCCGTCCCATAAGCGACCATTTCCGCAGCGCCCTGGGTGATGGTCGAAGATTGCAGACGCATGGCCACGATGGCATTGGCCCCCTGAGCCTCAGCTTCCTCGACCATGCGGCCGATAGCGATCTGACGGGCTTCTTCCAACATTTCATTGTAACCGTTGAGCTCGCCGCCGACGACGGTCTTGAACGAAGCAGCGATATCCTTACCGATATGCTTGCTGCGGACGGTGCCGCCTTTGACCAGGCCAATGACCTGAACGATCTCTTTTCCGGGGATAGTATCTGTAGTAACGATAAGCATCATGAACTGCCTCCTTTGTAATGGGTACTGCTCTGATCTGCAAGGTGTTTCCCACTGTCATTATACCATGGTCAGATCGGCTT
>CABVBB010000545.1 GCA_902496505.1 uncultured Peptococcaceae bacterium | reverse complement strand
CGGTACAGACGGCGGGTAACGGTCACCTCATTGTAATCCAAAGGGAACAAACCGCCGCTGTTATCCAACGTCAGCGAGACCTGCGCCATACCTACAGCCCGCCTGTCCACACTGCCGGCAAAGATCACATCATCCATTTTGCTGCCGCGCAGGCTTTTGGCGCTTTGCTCACCTAGTACCCAACGTATGCTGTCCACCACATTGGATTTGCCGCTGCCATTAGGTCCGACGATGGCCGTAATGCCAGGCGAAAATTCAAAATCCACCTTATCTGCAAAGGACTTGAAGCCCTGTATTTCTAGTCGTTTTAGATACAAAAAAATTTCACCTCACTCACTGACAGCAGCTAATGACTAACAACCAGCACGATCGCCCATTATTACTCATTAGCTGCCGAACATTAGGAAAACTCCCAGTTAAACGATTCTCTAGGGAGACGCTCATCCCCCACAACGTGCAAGGTCAGCTGATACTGCTGGGCAAAATAGGCGATATTAGCGCGGTGCTGACCGACAAATTGAGAAATATCCGCAGGATTGCAATAAACCGTAAGTGTCTGCGCCTCTGCTCGGCTGCTCAACAGGGCCTCCAATCGATTGCGGTACCAGCGGCTTTTCACCATTTCCCCCAAGGCCGGATGATAAGCGCCGCCCAAAAGATCCTGCTCCAGGCGCAGATTATCTGTTGCCTGCAGTCCGATGCGGATGACGGGGATATGGGCTTGGTAAAAAATATCCCAAATGCTTGCCGTCGTATCCAAGATGCGCTCCATCGGCCACGGTTCGTAATCTCCCCGCTGCCAAGCCAGTGCCAAAGCGGTATCCTTGATGATGGCTGTGGGATAGATGCGCACGAAATCCGGCGCTAAAGCCGCTATTTTCTTTGCGGTAGCCAGGCTTTTTGCCGGTGTATCGGCTGGCAAGGCGACCATCATCTGCAAGCCCAGCGCAAACTGGGGATAAGATCTGATCCATTCAACAGCCCGCAGCACATCCTCAGCTGTATGCCCGCGCTGACTGGCTTTTAAGACCGCTTCGTCCATGGACTGGACCCCCAGCTCGATGATGTCCGCCTGATAGCCCGTTAAGAGTGTCAGCCGTTCCTCGTCGATATAATCCGGTCGTGTAGACAGGCGGATCTTATCGATCAGCCCCCGCGCCTTAAGTTCTGCTGCCGCACTCAAAAGCTGCCGCTGCTGAGCTTCCTCCAGACCGGTGAAGCTGCCGCCATAAAAAGCCAGCTGTACCTCCCGTGTCTTTGAGCTGGAGCTCATCCGATAAGCCTGTACCATGTCCTCCAGCAGCTGTCCACTCGGCAGCTGATAGTCGCCTGCGATCTTCTTTTGGTTGCAGAAAACGCACGTATGCGGACAGCCAAAATGCGGAATGAAGACTGGCACGATCAACGGCTTACTCATCGACTTCACCTAAAGCGATCAGCGCCTGCAGCGCAGCATTCTGCTCCGCTTCTTTTTTCGTCTTGCCGCGGCCGATATGCGGTGACTGCTGATTGACCGTGACCTGAGCCACGAACAGCTTGTCATGATCCGGTCCTTCCTCAGAAATGATCTGATAACTGATCTGGGCATCGGGATTTTTCTGCACGATCTCCTGCAGCTGCGTTTTGTAATCGCCGAATTGGCCTTTTTTCACTGCTTCGATCTCCGGCTGGATGTAGCCGATGATGATCGGCCGCACCGCATCGATACCCAGCTCCAAATATAAAGCGCCCATCAAAGCCTCCCAAGCATCCGCCAAATTGGACGCCCGCTTTTGACCGCCGCAGTTTTTTTCTCCTTTGCCCATGAGGAGATAATCGCCCAATCCAGCTCTGCGGGCAGCATTGGCCAAGCTGCTCTCGCAGACCAGTGCGGCCCGCATTTTGGTCAGCTCACCCTCCAACTTTTGGGGATATTCGTGGAAAAGATAATCGCCCACCACCAGATCCACCACTGCATCGCCCAAAAATTCCAGTCGCTGGTTATGATCCAGATCGGTCAGATCCTTTTCAAACGTATAGGATGGATGGGTCAGTGCTGTATTGACCAGCTCATAACGCGCCAGCTGGATCCCAAATTGCTCAGCCAATGCCATAAGCGCGTTGATTCGTCCTTGATTCACCTTGATCACCTCCATGTCATTTTACACCGAGAATAGTATTCTCGCAAGAGAGGGTCTTTTCCTTTGATAGCCTCCCCTTGCTGAACGCAAATCATACT
>CABVBB010000544.1 GCA_902496505.1 uncultured Peptococcaceae bacterium | reverse complement strand
TTACAGAAACAGCCGGACTGCGCAAGTCCGGCTGTTTATTTTTTGTTTAGTTTTTGGGGATTTATTGCGACAGCCCCTTCTTTTTTTGTGCTGCGCAAAAATGGGCAGCGTGTTATGATATTGGCTGGGAGGTGTTGAGGGTGAACAGGCGGTATATTGAAGAGGTACGGCTGGAGCGGGCACTGCCGGAGGGAATTTATCTCCGGGAGTTGGCGGCGGTGCAGTATCTGGAGGCGGCAGGCGGGCTGGATTTTGATCGGGATGTGACCATCTTCGTCGGGGAGAATGGCACGGGCAAATCGACGCTTTTGGAGGCCATAGCAGTGGCGTATGGCTTCAACGCGGAGGGCGGCTCGCGCAATTTCAATTTCAGTACAGAGCCGTCGCATTCGGAATTGTGGCAGTATCTGACGCTTTCCAAGGGGCGGCATGCACAGGATGGGTATTTTTTGCGGGCGGAGAGTTTTTATAATGTGGCCAGTGAGATCGATCAGCTCGACCGCATACCATGTCCAGGCCCGCCGATCATTGATGGCTATGGCGGTGTGTCGCTGCATAAGCAGTCCCATGGGGAATGTTTTTTGACGCTGGTGCAGGAGCGTTTCCGTGGCAAGGGGCTGTATCTTTTGGACGAGCCGGAGGCTGCGCTGTCGCCGCTCAGACAGATGACGCTGCTGGCGGAAATGGATCGGCTGGTGAAGCGGGGCTCGCAGTTCGTCCTCGCCACCCATTCGCCCATTTTGCTGGCGTTTCCTGGCGCGCGGGTGTATCAATTTTCGGCCGAGGGCATTGAGGCGGTGGATTACCAAGAGACGGAGCATTTTCAGCTGATGAAGCGCTTCTTGAATGATCCAGAGCGGATGCTCAAGTGGCTTTTGACGGATAATGCTTAGGCGCAGGCCGTGAAAAAAAGCGCGATGATGACTTCTGCTGCCCAAGCGGCATGGCGGCAGGCGGCCGACGCTGGGACGAGGCAGAGGGCAGACAACGGTGCGGGGTGATCGTGTTTGAATTCACATAATGATGAACAAATATTAAATTATTGCATGCATTTTGGATTGTATTTCCTCATGGGGACTGCTATACTAAAAGTATCAAAAAGAAAAAGGAGTGCTTTCGTATGCGGAAACCATTAAATGAAAAAGTCGCGATCATTACTGGTGCTGGTCAGGGTATCGGCAAAGGGCTGGCCTTGGCGTTGGCGAAGCGAGGCGTGAAGATCGTTTGTGTCGGCCGCCGACTGGCACCGATCGAGGAAACGGCTGAGGAGATCAAGGCCCTGGGCGGTCAGGCTTTGGCGATCTCCTGCAACACAGCGGATCGTGAGATGGTGAATGAAGTGGTGAAAAAGACGGTAGAGACCTTCGGCACAGTGGATGTGATGATCAACAATGCGCAGAGCATCCCGAAGAATGCCCCTGTGGAGGAAACGACATATGACTCCATGTATCTGGCTTGGTCCACGGGCACCATCGGCGCGCTGAATTTCATGCAGGCCTGCTTCCCTTACATGAAGGAACAGGGCGAAGGCCGCGTCATCAATTTTGCCTCGGCAACAGGCATGTTTGGCTACGCCGGACAATTGGCTTATGCCAGCAACAAAGAATCCATCCGCGGCATGACCAAGATCGCGGCGAAGGAATGGGGCAAATACGGCATCACGGTCAATGTGGTCCTGCCAGGCGCAGAGTCGCCGGCCGCTAAAGAATGGGCGAAGAAATTCCCTGAGCAGTACGCCGCGCAGCTGGAAAGCCAGCCGATGCACCGTTTGGGCGATCCTGAAGAGGACATCGGTGCAGCAGTAGCCTTCTTGGCGGGGCCGGACAGCGCGTTTTATTCGGGGCAGAGTATGATCGTAGATGGCGCCAATTCGATCATGCCCTAATGCAGACAAGGACAGACAGCCGCAGTTATTTTTCTGCGGCTGTTTTTTGATCACGAAAGGGGATAAACGATGTTAGGAGCAATATTGGGCGATATGGTCGGCAGCCCGTATGAATTTGACTGGAACAATATCAAGACCACGGATTTCCCGCTCTTTGGGCCAAAATCGGAATTTACCGATGATACGGTGATGACGCTGGCTGTGGCGGAGGGCTTGCTGGAGAGTTGGGGCGGCACGGAAGCAGAACAGGAGGCGGCAATATGCCGAGCCATGCGCAAATATGGCCGTCTCTATCCCGACGCAGGCTATGGTGCGCGGTTTGGCTATTGGCTGCTGGA
>CABVBB010000543.1 GCA_902496505.1 uncultured Peptococcaceae bacterium | reverse complement strand
TGCAGATCGTTCAGCTTGAGCTGGGTCAATTCACTGACGCGGATGCCTGTCGCGTATAAAAGCTCCAGCATAGCCTTATCCCGACAGCCGGAATACGTTTGCAGATCGGGCGCTGCTAAAAGCTGGTCGACCTCCTGGATGGTCAAAAACTTGGGCAGCACCTGCTCCTTTTTCGGCGCCTCGATCTCTGTACTCAGGTTATGCGCTGTGTATTTCTCCAGATAGAGGAACTTGAAAAAGCTTTTTAATGCCGCCGTATGCCGGGCACAGCTGGTATTCGACAGCTGCTCCTTATGCAGACGCAGCAAATAATTCTTGAGCAGATACTTATCGACTGCCGCCAGATCGGAGATCTCCATTTCCTTGAGGTAATTAAAAAAATGCCGGATATCTCGTTCGTAGGCTTCCAAGGTATTGGGCGAAAGGCCGCGCTCCACTGCTAAATACGCTAAATATTCCTTAAAGATCTCTTCCATAGTCTCACCTTATTTTCTCAGGTCGTTTGTTTTTAGTTTACCCCATCTGAAAAAGGTTGTCTACTTGTTCTACGCAAAAAGCTGGGTCAGATACGCGGCAAATACACTGTGTAGCAAAAAACCTTCCAAACAGCTGGCCGCCAATATCGCCAAAATGAAAAAGACGCCATAAAGCAGATAGCGCAGCCAATTATAGCCCTGTCCCAGAAAAAGCGTCCAGCTGCTTTGCAGCGCATAGGCTCCGGCAGCCAAAAGCAGCGCCACTGGTACGATGTGTGCCAAAAGCAATATGCTGAGCCCTGCCAGCGCCTGTTTGATCGCCAGCCCCTTGAAAAACAAACTTAGGGTAAAGCCCAGCGAAAAGCCTTTGATAAAGAGCTGAAGGATGATGAGCGGCGCGCCGATCAAGCAAAAGCCCAGAAACAACAGCTTGCTCACGTCTAAGATATTGGCTTGAACCAGCGACTGATAGATCATCTGCGCAGAGCTTTGGGGAAAATCCGTCTGAAAATACGCTGCCAGGTATTGATACAGCGTCTGAAAGCGAGCCGCATCCAGCAAATGCCCGGCCAATACGCCGAAAAACAGGCCAAAACCGCAGCTGATGAAGGCTAAGCCATAATAGGCCCTTTTTTTGTGGTCTGCCACGCCCCAGGAGGCATGTTTGTCCATCTCTGTCGACCTCTCTTTCTATAAAAAGATGATACACGGCCTCCGGTCGCCCGGAAGCCGTCATGCTTACATTTGGGCCAGACCCAAAGCGCTGAGCAAATTGCCTAAAAGCTCTCTGCCGTGGGCTTCGTCGCGAATGCCGCCGCTCTGCTCGATATCCTCGAGCGTCGCCCAAACGATCTGGCGCTTATCCTCTGGCAAAAAAGCCTCAAACTGCTGAAAGAGCGCCTTGATCTCTTCCAGACTCTGCGGAATGGGAAAATTTGCAGTCTCCATGCTGTACACCTCTTTTCAGGATGATCTCATATACAAGCTTAAAAAGACTTGAAAAAAATCTGCTGCGATCTTTAACCATTTTGCGAATGCGACATATATTATGAGTGTAAGGTAGCTTTCACAAGGCTATCACAACAAAATAAACATTTACGAGGAGGATTTATTATGTCTGAGAATTTAACGAGTCAATTTGGATTTGGTTGGGGTGGCTGCGGCTGTGAAGAGAACAGTGGTTTTGGTTATGGCTGCAATGGAAGCTTTTTTGAGACCCTCATCATGCTGATCATCATCATCTGGCTGTTAAGATGGTTATTCAGCTGCGGTATCTTCGGCGGCGGCAGCTGCGGCTGCGGCAACAACGCTTGCTAACGAACGGCTGATGCTGCATTTGGGGGGAGCGATCCCCCCTACCTTGCGAGGCTGGAGGAGATCGTGATGGACGAACGACCACAATCAGACCAATTAAGGACCACACAGCCTTTAGTCAGGACTGTCAACAATTTAAAAAATACAACGACCAATATTAGAGGGTTTGCAGATAGTATGGATCATCTGCTCAATGCCTTCGAAGAATTTTTTCCGTTCATCGAGCGCGTCGCGCAAAAAACGGAAAAAGTAACCCAGAATCTTCAGATGCCAGGTGCCCGGCGCAGAGAATATCGCCGCCCGCCGCGCTGAAATTCTTAGGAAAGGACGAATAGGTTATGGGGGATTATTGCTGCTGTGACTTAGCGTTAAGCTACTACTATTTTGAAAACATGCTGATGTTGATCATAATCCTCTGGTTGATAAAGTGGCTTTTC
>CABVBB010000542.1 GCA_902496505.1 uncultured Peptococcaceae bacterium | reverse complement strand
GTGATCAAGCCAATAATGACCATGAGCGGGATGAGCATTGTCGTGAGATCCCAGCCGGCAAACAGCGCCATACAGACCTCATGGACCGTAGCAGTGATGCCGACCTCCGCTGACTCCATCGCTGCGGACAAAGGGATGGTCACCCCAAAGAGCAGCAGTGTGTCCCAGACACTGCCGTAGCGGAAGCAATCAGCCATATTGCAGATAGATTTGCCGTTTTCATCTTTCCAGACAGAAAAGATCACCATATAAATGATCGAGAAGCCAACGATGCCCCAGGACTCCAATTTATCCCAGATGCCGCCTTTTAAGGTGAAGGAAAGCAGCAAGCCGAAAAAGTAGAATATCAGGCAGATCAAGCCCGCCTTCTGCACCTTGTTCATTTTCTTAGCGGCGTATTCTGCGCGCAGTTCCTCTGTGAACACGAATTGACTGGCCTTGACCTTGAAGAATACTTTGCTGATCACGAACATGATCGCAAAAGACAGCAGACCATAAAATAAACCACAAGTGATCATCGGCATTGCCGGGATAGCGATCCCTGTCGCATTGGTAAAAAAGCCGCCGTATAAGATCACACCCGCACTGAAGGGCACTGCCCCGGCACCGGTAAAGCAGGCATACACGATCATTGCGCCCAGCATACTGGTCAAGAGACTGCCTTTAGGGATATTGTTGATCTCGGCCACCTTATCCACTACCGCCCACATCAAAAACATAGCCGCATAGTAGGCGCCAAAGACTGATAAGATCATCGAAACGACAATAACGCCGATAATAAAGACCCAAGGTCTGCCCACAAATATCTTTCGCCCTAAGGCCCAATAGGAAATAGCCGTCGTGACCCCAATCCGATTCACACAATCTGCAAAAGCAAAGCAAACGAGAATAATGATGACGGATTGATTGCCAAAGGCCGCCGCCACAGCGGAAGTGGTATCGATGCACCCCGTCAGCCCTAAAGCAAAAAATCCCAAGACACTGGTCCATAAAAGATCGATAAAACACCAGCCATAGACCAGCCCTAAAAAAACGCCCAATACTTTCATTCCCAATGGGGTCACCTGCGCAAAAGGCGGCAGATAACCGATGCCTAACATGAGTGCAAGCATGATCGCTACATGAATATAACTTTTTGTGTTTTTTGCTGCCATACTGATCGCCATTAAAACGCCTCCCTAAAATAAAAACATCATTGCTTAGTAAAAAATTATTTGGCATATTATTTCATGGCATCAGTGTAATTTATCAATATGATTTTCACAATGACCAAAAAGTTCTCACGCTGGAAAATAAATTTTCATAGGGCGCGCCAAGGCAACCATATAAAGCTGTCCACCATCTGACATGCAAAAAAACCGCCGTTTGAAGGCAGTTATTCCTTCAAACGGCGGTTCGTTCTTTATTTACCAATCCAGACGCATAGGCAGCTGATGGTCTACGGCAAAACGGGTCAAGGTGTAGAGGATGGAGAAGCCATATTTGGCCACTTCTTCGAAGCGATCCACGGGTTTGGCTTTGCTGGCTTTGGGCACGCCGTCTTCTAAGGAGAAGATGGTGCGGTCGTATGTTTGGCGCCAGCTGGCGATCTCGGCTTCATCGGCCTGCCAGGTCAGGGCGTTGAGCCGCTTGAGCTCATCCAAAAGGACCAGGCTGGAGGCGATGCCTACGGGATGGCCGAAGGGGTCTGCACCATTGAGGAAAACAGCTTCGGGAATGGGCAGGAACAGATCGGCTTCACAGTTGAGCATGGGATAGGTGGATTCGTAATCCTCTGCCGAGCGACGCTGGAAGACAGGGTCCTGCTCCAGCTGGAAACCGGCAGGCACTTCGTCAAAGGGCTCCGCGCCCTGCTCTTGATAGAGTGCCCAAAGGATGGTCAGCCAATAGGCGCTCCAATCGGGACGGTCGCTGAGATAAGGCGCGTCTTCAGCCTCGCTCCAGGAGCAGTCCAGATCCTGCTGCGTTTTGAGGAAATGCTGGAGTCCTTTCTGCCAGTCGATGACCATCTGCTTCATATCAGCATCTGTCAGCTCGGAAGTATCCAGTCCCTCTGCTTCTTTGCGGTTGACGCTGCACTCCAGGCCTTGGGCAGTCGCCCAGACCTGCAGGCGGTTTTGCCAATCGCCGGTGTAATAACGGCCCAACGTGCCGCTGTAAATATCTAATGCCATGATATCGTCCTCCGTATTACAATAGGATATTAAAAAACCAGTCTTATTTTCAAC
>CABVBB010000541.1 GCA_902496505.1 uncultured Peptococcaceae bacterium | reverse complement strand
ACAAGTAATGGTAAATAAATATTTTCGATTTTGATAAATTACCCCTAAAAAAATAGAAGCATTAATGCTATAATGCATTTATATGAAAATCAGGTGTTGGCCTGAAAATGGAGGAAATGTCATGGATAATCAGACTTTAGAAAGACTGACAGGCAAGGCCAAAGAAATTCGCGGCAATATCGTAGAAATGATCGGAGCTGCTAAGTCAGGCCATCCTGGCGGGTCATTGTCGGCGGTAGAGATCATGACCTATTTATATTTTGAAGAAATGAATATCGATCCGCTGGATGCAGCATGGAAGGAACGTGACCGTTTCGTCCTATCCAAAGGACACGCTGCACCGGCGCTTTATGCCGTCTTGGCTCAGAGAGGCTTCTTCCCGCTGGAAGACCTTTTGACGCTGCGTAAGCTGGGGTCTAAACTGCAGGGCCATCCCGATATGAAAAAAGCCAAGGGTGTGGATATGTCCACAGGTTCTTTGGGCACAGGCTTTTCCACCTGCATTGGTATGGCATTGGCTAACCGTTTGGACGGTCGGGACAATTATGTCTATACGCTTTTAGGCGATGGAGAGATCCAAGAGGGTCAGGTCTGGGAAGCCGCTATGGCAGCTGCTCATTACAAGCTGGATCATTTGATCGCTTTTGTCGACCACAATGGTTTGCAGATCGACGGCGAGATCACCAAAGTCATGTCACCAGAGCCTATCGATCAGAAATTTGCCGCCTTTGGTTGGCAGGTGCTGGTCATCGACGGTCATGATTTCCAGGCCATCGAGCAGGCCGTCAAGACAGCCAAAGCGACCACTGGCGTACCGACCATGATCGTCGCTAATACAGTCAAGGGCAAAGGCGTTTCCTTCATGGAAAATCAAGCCGGCTGGCATGGCAGCGCACCAAGCCCTGAACAGGTCGAAGCCGCCAAAGCGGAGCTTTGTTAATTCGGATAAATTGGAGGAAGAAAATAATGACGACGAAGATAGCCACTCGCGATGCTTATGGTGAAGCGTTGGTTGAACTGGGCAATATCAATAAAGACGTTGTGGTGCTGGATGCCGATTTATCCAAATCCACCAAGACAAGTGACTTCAGCAAGGCTTTCCCTGAGCGCTTTTTCAACATGGGCATCGCTGAGCAGAATTTATTAGGCACAGCAGCAGGCTTTGCAGCCAGCGGCAAGATCCCTTTTGCCAGCAGCTTTGCGGTGTTTGCTGTAGGCCGTGCTTATGATCAGATCCGCAATACCATCGCTTATCCTCATTTGAATGTCAAGATCGCTGCCAGCCACGCAGGGCTGACGGTCGGCGAGGACGGCGGTTCTCATCAGATGCTCGAAGACATCGCGCTGATGCGCGTGCTGTCGGGCATGACCGTGATCGTACCGGCTGATGCTGTCGAGACCAAGCAGGCTGTCTTAGCAGCCGCAGAATACGATGGCCCGGTCTATATCCGTTTGGGTCGGCCAAAAGTCCCCGTACTTTTTGATGACAATTACCGCTTCCAGATCGGCAAAGGCGTCTTGATGCAGGACGGTACAGATGTAACGCTGATCGCTACGGGCATCATGGTCAGCAAGGCCTTGGAAGCGGCTGAGCTTTTGCAGGCAGAGGGCATCAGTGCAGCGGTCATCAATATCAGCACCATCAAGCCGCTGGATGCCGGCTTGATCAGTAAATTGGCGGAAAAGACCGGTGCTGTAGTAACCTGCGAAGAGCACAATGTCATCGGCGGCTTAGGCAGCGCTGTGGCTGAAGCCTTGGCAGAACGCCATCCTGTGCCCATGGTGCGGGTAGGTGTGAATGATGCTTTCGGTCAATCCGGCCTGCCGGATGAGCTGCTGGCTAAATACGGCCTGACCGCAGAAAATATCGCTGAAAAAGCCAAAGCCGTCATTGCCAGAAAACAAGCATAAGATGTGACGTTGTCAAAAATGCCCTCGGCAGAGACCAATCGTGGTCGAGCCGAGGGCATTTGTGTGCTGTGCTGAGCGTGGGGATACAGAGCGCCATCTGCTCAGCAGTGGTCGTGATAATAGTGGGTGTAGCCGCTGTCATAACAGATACCATCGGTGCTCCAGCCAGTGGAACCACAGTCGCTCCAGCTGGATGAGCAGGAATCAGGATAGTAATTGGTGCAGTTCCAGTTATTATCCCAGCCTGAGCAAGGAGAAGGCGGACAAGGCGGTGGGCAGGGGGGAGGACACGGTGGTGGACAGGGCGGCGGGCACGGCAGA
>CABVBB010000540.1 GCA_902496505.1 uncultured Peptococcaceae bacterium | reverse complement strand
GCATGCGCTCCTGTTCCTGCATCTTCTCCATCATCTTCATCTGTGTAATGTCTGTATAGACGGCCTGTATCACTTCCTGTCCATCGGCATTGACCAGCCGCTCCATGATGACACTGATCCAACCTTCTGAACTATCGCAGCGTTTGATCTGACGGGTGTAGGAGACCACCTCACCATCCAATTCCAGCTGATCGACGATACGGTGGATCTCCTCCAGATCCTCATCCAGCACTTGATCGAAAGGACTGACCACATGCGCCATATAGTCCTGGGCATTTGCATAGCCGTAGATCGTGCCGCCCGCCTGATTGATGCTGATCAGCCTGTGGGTATCATCGATCGCGAACTGCACGATGCCGCAAGGAACTGTTTCATACAGCTGACTCAAAAAAGCTGCCTTGCGCTTTATCTCCTGGTTGGCTTTTTCGATCTCCAGCGCCTGCGCCTTACGCTCATTGATATCGGTGATGAAGCAATAGATCATCTCGCTGCCGTCTGGATCCAAGGCTAATTTTCCGAGATCAGAGACCCAGCGGATCGTTCCATCCTTGCGTTTGACTCGATATTCCACAGTATATTTATCACTGGTACAAAAGCTTTCAGCGATCTCGCGGCGTACCCGCTCGAAATCCTCCGACAGGATGAAACCCTGCGCGTCATTATTGGTATAGCGAGCATATTCCTCTGGACTGCTGTAGCCCAGCATGGCGCAAAGACTGTCGCTCACCCATTTCGTCTTATAAACCTCATCATTATAGGATATCTGCATGCCGCCTGGCAGCTGAGACATCATCAGCTCGATCTGCTGATCTCTTTGATCCAGCCAGCTTTGTAATTCCTCATAAGCAGCTTTGGCTTCCTGGATAGGAAACAGCTCTCCCTCCTGTACCCCTTTATTGGGATTAGAATTATGCAGATGGACGATCTTATACGTATCACCCTGCCGTTGGTAAATGAGGGTCACTCGCTGCCATTCTTTGATGTGCGCGGCCAGCCCTTTTATGCTTTCCAGCTGGTTCTCACCCTCGCACAAATAACAGTCCGGCGCCAATTTGCGCACGATGTAGCGTTCATCTGTGATCTCGCAGGGAATGAGGTCGCCCTGGCCGCCCAAAAACCACTTGCTGACTGCCTCCTTGCCTACTGCGCTCATATGCTGTCCATTACCCAGCCAGACAATATCATCGGCAAAATGAGCGATCAGATCATCAACGTCATTATACCGAAAATACTTCCACAGCAAAGATTTAGTCAATGCAATGATCTCTTGCTCTTCCTGCTTTTCCATCAGCATAGCCTGTCACTCTCCATTCAGCTATCTGGCCAATGTTCTGACCTATTCTTTCTCTTTGCATTATATCACGTCAAGCGCTTGTACTAAAGATATTATTGTCCCTGTTTTTTGACACGGCGGCTAGGCCGTTTCAGAGAACGCATCAACGCTCGCTGTTCATCTGTGATCTGTCGAGACTCGATGATCTTCTGCAAAGCCTTATTGTAGGTGAAATCATCCCACGGCCCTGCTTCCAGGTAAGGCATCGTCACAACTGAATCTTTGACATAGCACATAGAGACCGCCCAAGCTACGGCCATTTGGACATAGTAATGCTCAGAACGCACTTTACTCAGGCGCTCCAAGACCTGCGGCAGATAAGGGCCTTGCAAATAATGCGTCAGCATCATGACCACAGCAAAGCGCTGATCATAGGGCGCCATGGAAACCAGATAAGGCGCTAAAAACTGCCAGATCTCCTCTGGATGCGCTCGTACCGTCTTTTTGAGACTGCCGCAGAAGCTGTCGCAGACAGACCAATTGTCGATCTTGGGCACGAATTGGGCGATCAGACAGAGTTTTTCCGGCCAATTATCCGGGGCTTGGCCGATCACCATGCCCTTGAGCATGATCTCTTCGAAATAGTCCTCCGGTGCGTCTTGCAGATACCCCTGCCAATCCGTTTGGACAATAGCTGCCGCCAGGCGGCGCAGGGCGGGCAGTCTGACGCCCAAAACGCCCTCGACGCCTGGAAGCAGCGCTGAACTGAAGCGGGCATAGTCCGGCTCAGCCAGCGTCAACAGCTGCTGACGGATAGATTCTTCGATCATCACGCGCTCACTCCACAAAGGCTGTGCGCAGGAGGGCAATCTCCTGCCCGTAGCCGTCTAATTCATTGGGCGTCTCCAGATAAAACGGCAATTCTCTCAGCGCTGGATGATTGATCACCCGCACCAAAGCCTCCAAACCGATCTCGC
>CABVBB010000539.1 GCA_902496505.1 uncultured Peptococcaceae bacterium | reverse complement strand
ACTGCGCCAATAAAATGGGTCAGACTGCTGATAGGATCCCGTCCTCTCAGGAAAAATTGATATAGGGTATTTGGGTGTGCGCTTAAAGAATACATGATAGACCTCCTGTACCGCAAGTAATTTTCGTTACTAGATTATATAATCATTATATCCTTTACTCAAAAAATAACAAGGGGTTTTGTTTATTTTGCCCAAAAATATTAAAGCGGACAGATCAAATGGTCAAAGCGCGGAAAGCCAAAAACTTCACAGGGGATCTGACGATACTTCTGATACACGAATCCAAACTTTTCGTAAAGCGTTCGTGCCGGCAAATTATCACTGGCAACATCCAGCGCCAGATATTGGTACCCTTGTTTGATCGCGTATTGTCTGCAGTGACAGAGGAGTTTTTCTGCCATGCCCTGACGGCGAAACGCAGGCGCAACTGCCAAAGCCTCGATATAAAGCGTATTCGGCACAAACGCGCTCTGCAAATAGCGCAGCCGATGAAGCGTCTGCTGCAGCTGACGCTTAGAGAGCCAAGGGCGCAGCAGCTGCGGTGAGAAATGGTAGTAGCTGCCCCGCTGGTCGCAATAACCCAATAATGCACATAGTGTCTGCTCACGCTGGATAAAAAAAGCGTGAGTGAGATCCAGTGTCGGATAGAGAACTTGCCAAGCCGTCTGCGATGAACCAAAAAGGATCTGAAACTTTTCGTGAAAAGCCTCATTGGTCAATGTGGTCAATTGCTGCCGAAGCATACAGGAATCCAAAGCTGATCCCTCCTTGTTTAAATAACTCCTACAGCTTATGCCAAAAACAGGGAGTATGCTAAAAAAGCGCTCAGTCCCGTTAAAGGGTCTGAGCGCTGAAAGCTGGCCAGCATACATTATTTGCAGCCGATCATTTTGCCTTTGATAGTCACCTGACGGTTAGAAACCTTGTCCGCAGTGCAGTTGACAGCAATGATCTGCACATCGCTCCGTGCTTCTGTCACCGCCGTAAGGTCCAAAGGCTCTGCAAGCAGCTGCCCATCGAGCAGTACGACTGTGCCATGCGCTAAGGCTGATATCTCGGCTAAAACCGCAGCAGTCTCTGCCGTTTGAGGGCGATAGTAAACGATATGGCTGAGGGCGGCACTCACCTGCGCCGGCACTTCACTGGTATTAAATAAATGCAGCATAGACTTCGTCAAATTGATAAACGGCAGCTCACCATAACCAGCGTAAGAGAGCTCTTTAAAGCTGCGCTGCATCAGCATCTGGTTGTCCGCATCGTATAGTTCTTCTTCATCAACGATGGTCTCGCCGTTTTCACCAGCGGTATTTTTAGCATACCAGAGATATTCTTGGTGGTTGGCATTAAAATTGATGCGGCAGATCACATCCAAGAAATTATGAGCAGTTTCGCCCTGGGCAAATTGGCTTGCGCCCAAGATCGCCTCAAAGATGAACTGCACAGCCTCTGGTGAATCGCTCTCGAGGCAGTTGATCAGGCCAAACTCCACTTTTTTCAGGGTCATACCCGTTTTTTTGTTGCGTAACTCGATCCAATTGATTCGCATCTGATCAGGTCCTTTCGTCAATTTCATCATTACTGTAACACATATACCCCCAGCTAAGCAACGGCAAACCAAAAATTTGCGCTCATCCTTTCCAAACGATCCTTAGTATTAAAAATGATAGTATATATGTAAAAGTATTGTATTTGCATATGTCGTTGTTCATGTTATTCTAATAGTAATTTAAAAATAGATATTGAGGAGGGGCGTAATGGGTAAATATATTTTTCGTCGATTACTGGCACTTATTCCCGTTTTGATCATTTCAGCCATCATTGCTTTTTTTGTCACCAATCTCATGCCGGGCAATCCAGTACGTCTGATGCTGGGGGATTTTGCCACAGAGGAGCAGGTGCTGGCGATGACACAGGCTTTGGGTTATGATAAGCCGCTTTTGGCTCGCTTTTTCATTTGGGCAGGACATATCATCCAGGGAGATCTGGGACAATCCATCTTTCTGCATATCCCAGTAACGACGGCTATGGCGCAGCGTCTGGAGCCGACGCTGCTTTTGGCAGCAGCAGGGATGTTTTTCGGCATCTTGATCGGTATCCCGCTGGGGATGCTATCCGCTATCCATCACCGGACCGTGGTGGACAAGCTCTGCATCTCTGTCTCTTTACTGGGCATATCCATCCCCAGCTTTTTTATCGCTATCGTTTTGATCCTGGTCTTTGGTGTTTATTTTGATTGGTTCCCCGTAGCGGGG
>CABVBB010000538.1 GCA_902496505.1 uncultured Peptococcaceae bacterium | reverse complement strand
CCATACCGCAGAATCCTTGACGACCTGCAGCGCTGAGGTGCAGAAGGGTAATCCCGTCGAGGAGCGCAAGATCCAGAGATTATTCCGCGATCCAGAGATCAGCAAGCGCATCAAGCGCTGCAACGACTTTGGCGCAGGCGGCGTTTCTGTAGCCATCGGTGAATTGGCCGATGGACTGCATATCTATTTAGACCGCGTTCCCAAGAAATACGAAGGCTTATCCGCGACCGAATTAGCCATTTCAGAATCTCAGGAGCGTATGGCAGTGGTGATCGATCCTGCTGATTGGGAAGTCTTCCAACAGGCGGCGCTGTCTGAAAACTTGGAAGCCACCGTGGTCGCTGAGGTGACCGAAGAGCCGCGGCTGATCATGGAACACGAAGGACAGGTCATCGTCGATCTGAGCCGTGAGTTCCTCAATTCTGCCGGTGCTCGCAAGACCACCCAGGCTGAGGTAGCGTCTTTCCATTATGAATCTGCTGACTACGTAGAGGCCGATCCTGTAGAGCGGCTGAAAGCACTCGTCAGCGATCTCAACGTCGCCTCCAAACGGGGCTTAGTAGAGCAATTCGACAGCACCATCGGCGCTGGCAGCGTGCTCATTCCTTTTGGCGGGCGCACGCAGATGACGCCTATCCAGACGATGGCCGCCAAGATCCCCGTGTTGCATGGCGAGAGTCATACGGCTTCCTTGTTTGCTTATGGTTTCGATCCTTATTTATCATCCGCTAACCAATACTTGGGTGCGATGACGGCTGTGATCGAATCCTTGGCTAAGATCGTGGCCGCTGGCGGCAAGGCCAGCCAGTGCTATCTGACCTTCCAGGAGTATTTTGAAAATCTGAAAGGTGAGCCTGCTCGCTGGGGCAAGCCTGTGGCTGCGCTCTTGGGTGCATTCAAGGCGCAGATGGCCTTTGAAGTGGCCGCTATCGGCGGTAAGGATTCCATGTCCGGATCGTTCATGGATCTGGATGTGCCGCCGACACTGGTCTCTTTTGCTACGACAACGGTGGATGCTGAACAGGTGATCTCACCGGAATTCAAGGCGCCAGAGCACAATGTCTATCTGTTTGCTGCCCCTTATGACCGGCTGCAGGTGCCTATGCTGGATGCCATCAAATCGACTTGGCAGCAAGTAGAGGCGCTGACGGCTGAAGGCAAAGTGCTTTCTGCTTGGGCAGTGGACTTTGGCGGTATTGCCGAAGGTCTGTTCAAAATGACCTTAGGCAATCAGATCGGCTTTGCCCTGTCTGAGCTGATCGATCCGCAGTCGCTCTTTGGTCAAAATTACGGCGGTATCATCGTAGAGACCGCTGAACCCATCAATGGTGCGATCCTTTTGGGGCGGACGACGGCAGAAGCAGTTTTTGCCTTTAACGATAGCCAAAAGATCGCTCTCCAGGAACTACAGGCCAGCTGGGAAACGCCGCTGGAAAATGTTTTCCCGACGCAGTGCGAGCAGCAAAAAGTGCCCGCTGAGCCTATCGAGGCCGTTTCCTACAAGGCACGTCCGCTGCATACCTATAATGGCAGCATCGCTCGGCCCAAGGCTGTTATTCCTGTATTCCCCGGTACCAACTGCGAATACGATACAGCCCGCAGCGTTGAAATGGCCGGCGGCAAGGCCGAAGTCGTGGTGATCTCCAATCTGACCGCCAGCATGCTCCAGGATTCTATCGAGCGGCTGAATAAAGCGCTGCGCACAGCGCAGATGATGATCCTGCCCGGTGGATTCTCCTTTGGCGACGAGCCGGATGGTTCAGGCAAATTTATTGCTACCTTCATGCGCAACCCGCTTTTGACAGATACCATCCATGATCTGCTTTATCAACGGGATGGCTTGGCGCTGGGTATCTGCAATGGTTTCCAGGTGCTGGTCAAATTAGGTCTTTTGCCTTACGGCAAAATTTTGGAGACTGACGAGCATTGTCCGACACTTACCTACAATGCTATTGGCCGCCATCAGTCTCGCTATGTGCAGACGCGTATCGCTTCCGTCCGCTCACCGTGGCTTTCTGAAGTCAATGTGGGCGATATCCACAGCATCGCTGTCTCTCATGGTGAAGGCCGCTTTGTCTGCGAAGAGGGGCTGCTCAAAAAACTCATCGAAAATGGCCAGATCGCGACCCAGTATGTGGATTTCGCCGGCGATCCGTCTATGGATATTGCCTTCAATCCTAATGGCTCGGTCATGGCGATCGAAGGCATCCTAAGTCCCGATGGCCGCATCTTGGGCAAAATGGGTCATAGTGAACAT
>CABVBB010000537.1 GCA_902496505.1 uncultured Peptococcaceae bacterium | reverse complement strand
AAAACGGACCAAATGTTTGTTTCACGTGAAACATTTCCAGGTTTTAGTAGATGATATTGGCCCAGAGCATGCCGACGCTTACGGTGAGTACGAAGGCGATACTCACAGTGATCAGACAATATTTGTAGAGATCGCTGGTCTTGCACCACTGGCTGTTGGCGAACATGATGGCGGAATTGGGGCAGGCCGCTGGTGTGACCATGGATAAGCTGGAGCAGAGGATGAGCACGGCGATCAGCGGCATGATCTCCAGCCCCAAGCTGCCGCCCAGCGTGAAGATCATGGTGGCAAAAACGGCTGCCACGACCATATTGTTGGCGAAGTTGGTGAGGATAGTGGCCAAAAGCATGGTGATGATGATGAATGCCATAGGCGACAAGCCGCTCAAGATAGGCTGCACCAGCCCGACGATGAAGGGCTTGATGCCGGTGGCATCAGAGGTGAATAGTCCAGCGAAGGGGATGACGAAACACATGGTCAGGTAAATATCCCAGTTGAAGCTTTTGGCGGACATCTCGCGAAAATCCAGGAGCGGTTTGCCGTCAAAGCGTACCAGGGTCATGATGACTGTCAAAAACATCAGGCAGCCAGCGATACCCAATTTGTTGATGAAGACGGTCAGGAAGAAGGTCTTGGGCAGGAGACTGGGTGCCAGCATCATGAAGATGAAGACAAAGAGGAAGCTCAGCGTCACTTTTTGTTTGGTATCCAAGATCAGCGCGTTTTTGTCGACAAAGTCGATGTTGATGCGCCGGAGATCTTTGAGTTCTGGTCGGAAAACGAAGCGGCAGATGAGGACGAAAAAGATCATCACCAAAAAGGACATGGGCAGAGAGAACAGGATATACTGCAAAAAGTCGACTGTCTCGCCGGAAACGCTGGTATAGGCTTTGAGCACGATAAGGGGCACGGGCTTGTAGGGCATGACGATGCCGCCGATGATGCTGGCCAGCGTCACACCGATGATCATCAGCGTGGGATATTTGTCATAAGGCGCAAAACCAAAGCGCTTGGCGATGATGTAAAGGATATTCCAGCAGACGATGATAGCGGCAAACATATTGATAAAAGCGGCACAGACGTAGGCGGCTGCTAAGAAAACGAAGGAAAAAAGCCAGGGGCGGTTGTTGAGGAATTTGAAGCTGATCATTTTGTTGGCGATATAATCCACCAATCCCACTTCATTGATGACCTCGGTGAAGGCGAAAAGAAAAAGGATGAAGACCAGCGATTCATTACCGAAGCTCGTAGAAAGAAACCCCGCCAGATTGTCAAATGCGCCGCTGAACGCCAGGGCCATGATAGCGATGAGACTGGGCCAGAACAGCCCGCAGAACGTCCAGCCATAGAGGGCGGCCAGGAAAATGCCGGATAATTTCATACCGACTGGCGTGATGGTGCCGCTGGGGGGAATGGAACCAATACCCACGATGATGGCGAGCATGATGAGTGCATGAAACCACAAATGATATTTTTGCCACAGAGATGATCGGGTTTTTGTTGTAATGGTTGTTGTTGTCATGATCAGACCTCCCAAAGGATAGGATAATATGGGATAAAAGATGTCAGCCGAACATATTTCGGTCATTTTGTAAATAGTCTGTCATATCTTGTTCGGACTAGAGCGCGCGCCTCAAACGGGCTGGCTGCTCAAATAAAATCAGGGGTCCCTTGGCCTGCGGCTTTATGCTGTTAAAACCGTTTGTCAAAAGGACCCCAGCTTACTGATGCTTATCGGCTCAGAGGGGCTCTCCGCAGCTTAGAACTCTTCTGCAAACGCTTGGTAAACGGGCGCACCTTCACAGTCGCGGGTCATGCGTACACCGCCAAGCACAGCAATGGTAGCGGCAAAGTCGACCTGCTGGATGATGCGGTCGATCTTGGCGCCCTGCTTGAAGCCTTTGCCGGCCATGATCAGGATCGGTGAAACAGAGGTGCCCCAATAACCGTGGGTGGTGGTCAGGCAGTCGCCATGCAGACGATTGAACCCTTCGTTCAAGAAATAGACCACGTCGCCGCATTCCGGTCCGTACATGCCGAGGACTTTGGCGTCTTTGTTGCGCAGGGCTAGGCTGATGGCGCGCTGGCCCATGTATTCGTAATGGTAGAGGGCGGTGATCAATTCTTCTTCCACGGCGTATTTATCCTCTGGCTCGACGATGCCCTTCGGATTGCGGCCCTTGAGGTTGATGTAGATATGGCCGCCGCGGGTGGCTACTGCCCGGGTGTGCTCCCAATCGATCTCCTTGAGGTCGTTGCCG
>CABVBB010000536.1 GCA_902496505.1 uncultured Peptococcaceae bacterium | reverse complement strand
CAGCAATCTGTCCGCATTTTGGATCCTCACGGCCAATTCTTTCATGCAGAATCCGCAAGGCTTCGTCGTCAACAATGGCCGCGCAGAAATGGTGGATTTTGGAGCGCTGTTGACCAACCCGTATTTGTGGCATCAATTTCCCCACGTGGTCACAGCAGGCTTGACAACGGGTGCATTCTTTGTTATGGGCATCAGTGCTTATCATTTGGCGAAGAAAGGCAAGGACAGTGAGATCTTTAAGACCAGCTTCAAATATGGAGCAGTGGTCGGTTTGATCGCGACGATCTTGGTCGCAGGCATCGGACACGCGCAGGGACAGTATCTGGTCCAGACGCAGCCGATGAAGATGGCAGCGGCAGAAGCCCATTGGGAGACCAGTGATCCGGCAGCTTTCATCGCCATAGCAGGCATCGATCAGGAAAATGGTGAGAACAGCTGGGAGATCGCCATTCCCAATATGCTGAGCTTCTTATCCTACAATCGTTTTTCCGGCGAAGTCAAGGGCATCAACGATCTGCAGGCAGAATATACGGCTCAATATGGTGCAGGCAATTATGTGCCGCAGGTCACGCCTTTATTCTGGAGCTTCCGACTGATGGTCGCCAGCGGCGGCTTGATGATCCTCTTGGCGCTCTTAGGGCTCCTCTGGGGACGAAATGGTACTTTGGAACGCAAGAAGGGCTATTTGAAGCTCATGCTGATTGCAATGGCTCTGCCTTATCTGGCCAACACCGCAGGCTGGCTGATCACAGAAATGGGCCGTCAGCCCTGGATCGTCTACGGCTTGCAAAAAACAGCAGAAGCGGTATCTACCGCTATGCCAGCCAGCTATATTTTGCTGACTTTGATCGGCTTTACTTTGATCTATGGGGTCTTGGCCGTTATTGACGTCTATCTGCTGGCCAAATTTGCCCGCAGATCTCCTGATGCGCGGGAGGATGCTTTAGAGATCAGAGAAGAGGAGGGCTCGTTATGGATCTGAATATCCTATGGTTTGCTTTAGTTGCCATTCTCTTTACCGGCTTCTTTTTCTTAGAAGGATTCGATTATGGGGTCGGTATGCTTTTGCCAGTCGTGGGCAAAAGTGACCAGGAGCGGCGGATCGTGCTCAATACGATCGGGCCTTTCTGGGATGGTAATGAGGTCTGGCTGCTCACAGCCGGCGGCGCGATCTTTGCCGCCTTCCCCAATTGGTATGCAACACTTTTCAGTGGATTTTATCTGGCCTTGTTCTTGGTCTTGGTGATGCTCATCGTGCGCTGCGTAGGGATCGAATTCCGCAGCAAAGTCGCCAGCGTGAAGTGGCGTAAGAGCTGGGATATGCTCATCGGTATCGCCAGTTTGCTCAGCGCTCTGCTCTGGGGTGTGGCTGTGTCCAATCTCATGACAGGCGTGCCCATCGATCAGAATATGGAATTCGTCGGCAATTTCTTCACTCTGCTGACCCCCTTCAGCATCGTGGGCGGTGTGGTCTTCGTTCTGCTCTTCATGTTCCACGGCGCGCTGTTCCTACAGCTCAAAGTCGGCAGTGACGCTGTGCTGGAGAGAGTGAACAAGATCGCTTTCAAAGCAGGCGTGATCTTGATCCCTGTCGTTTTGATCTGGGTCGTGATGGCCTACCTGATGACCGATATCCTGAGCCGGCCCTTATCCTTGATCTTGGTCGCTTTGGCAGCGGTGGCGCTGGTCGCCTCTGTCCTGCTGCAGATGAAGAAGAAATTAGGCTATGCCTTTATCGCTAATGCACTGGTGATCGTCTTGGTGACCATCGCCGTGTTCGCGGGCATGTTCCCGAGAGTTTTGATCTCCACACTGGATCCGGCCTGGAGCTTGACCATCTATAATGCCTCCTCCACGCCGTATACCCTCAAGATCATGAGCATCATCGCGCTGACGCTGGTGCCAGTCGTTCTCTTGTATCAGAGTTGGAACTACTGGATCTTCCGCAAGCGGATCACCTCAGATGATGTAGAGTATTGATCGAGGAATTGCTGTGTTTTGCATATTTTCATGCGAAGCACAGCAATTTTTTTGTGATTTTGAAGGAATAGCCGCCTATTTAGCTGAATAAAGACAACATGAAAAACAAAATCCGGCTGGAGAGCAGAAAATCAGAGAGATGTGACCGATGAAATCACTGCTATAAACAAAAAGACGGATAAATTCGCTGAAAAAATTGGGCTGAGCTAAAAAAATATACATATTTTGGCAGGAATTGTTAAAATCTAAGCGAATAATATACTATGCTGCAAGAGGAAAATATAGG
>CABVBB010000535.1 GCA_902496505.1 uncultured Peptococcaceae bacterium | reverse complement strand
AGCAGCAGCAGCGCAGCCAGCAGCAGGCAGGGCCACAGCAGTCGGGAACTCATGGAGCTCTGGCGGATATTCTCACGGTGCCGGGCAAAAAAGTGCATCAAAGTTCCCCCTTTTTGGCTGTGCTGTGGGTTCAGGCATTGTCACACAGCAGCTGCCAGGTCTCCTCGGTCAGGGCTTCCAGCGTTTCGCCGTTGGCAAGGCGCTGGGGGTAGTCCTTCTGGCGCTGGCGCAGGCTGTCGTACAAGGCCTTTGCCTTGGCGTGGTACCCCACGATGCCCGGCTCGGACAGGGGGGTGTTCTGGAGACGCATCTCGTTGTAAACATCGTACAGCCGCTGGTAGCTCTGCTGCTCGAACGGATAGTCCGCAATGGCATCAAAGGCGGCGCTGGACACCGGCATATATCCGGTGTCGGCGGCAAATTCCAGATTGCGCTGCTGCTCGGTGAACCAGCGCAGGAACACGGCGGCGGCTTTGGCCTAAAAAATAAGCATCCGCAGCGCATTGCGCCTGAGCTGAAACAGCCCGGCCATGCGCTGCGGATGCTTTTGTTGTGCGGCGGGGCACGCCGCCTAAAACAAAAGATCCGAACCCTTCTCTTTCGAGAAACGGTTCGGATCTTTCTTGTTTGGTGCGAGTGGTGATACAGAACTTTTTGAAAAACGCAGTAATATCAACGGTTTGCTGGTAGTTGGCAAGAGGTATTTATCCCAATTGAAAGCTATTTCATTGATTTAATAGCCTTCTTAATATCGTTGACAAAGAAAGCAAGAAGATTTCCTTTTTTTGTTTTTCTTAAACCCAAATCCTTTCTCATTTCATTCATAATATCTTCTAATAACAAGAGATTCTTTTGGGCTAATTCTGGATTTGTACCGTTTTCACGAAATTTCACCCATTTATTTACTACCCTTGAAGAACCCCAAAGGGTGATTTGTTTTGAAAACTGTGACAAATCTTCCAACATCTGTGCTTCTGTATAACTACCGCCTTTTTTAGTGTTCTGCTGAATTTTATAAACCATATCAACAAACTGGCCATAGGGTTCTTCACGCTTTTTAGCAAGATATTCTTGCCGGCTTCGCTTATATTCAATGCGCTTTGCAACAATTGAGCTTATCAAAACACCAACAATGGAAACACAACCAGTAATTAAAGCCACTATAACAACCGCGTCAAGTTTTGAAGCGAGGGAGGCTAACCAATTTGCAGCAGCGGTCACGCCAGTAGCAATGCATTTTACAATGATATATACTGCGAAACCAAATGTGACAATAAGAAACAATAGCAATAGCAAACCGAACAAGAAATTTAACTTTGAATGTTTTTCCGCAAAAGGCCTTTTAGCTGCCTTTGAGTCTGGATTCACGCTGTCCACCACCCATCTTCAGAGTACCATAATGATAACATAATGATCAGGAAAAAGCGACAATAAAAACAAAAAAGGGTCAAGTCCTATAAGAACTTAACCCCTTTTGGTGCAGTAAAGCAATCCAAATCCGAACCATTTTCCTTTGATGCGGCTTGGGCCGCTTCCTCAAACGTGATGGTCTGTGTACCTTCTTTATAGTTAAATATCGACAAAAACTCACGCAAGTCTTTACAAGTCTTTGCAACCGTACCTACGCAACTTTTCTTTATGCCGATTCGCCCGATTCCCTACGAAAATCTCCACAACTTACCATCAAGTTGGTGTAAAACTGGTGTAGTGTAGTTTAAACCGAGATTCCCAGTTTGCCATTCAGCTTTTCAAAGGAACTTATCTTCGCTTCCTTGGTTGCCTCTGCGTAGATCTCCATGGTCGTTTTGATGTTTCGATGCCCCATGATGTCCTGAATGACTTTCAGGTTGGTCTCATTTTCGCACAGCCGGGTGCAGAACGTGTGTCGGAGATTATGACAGGAGAAATGCGGCAATAACTGCGGTTCCCGCTTTTCCTTTTCGGCCAGTTCCGTTTCTGCCAGATTATAGGCAGAGTAGATCCCTTTGATAACGCGATTGATGGTCTGATGGCTCTGCGGTTTCCCCGAAGGTGTCAGGAACACGAAGTCCGAGATTCCATCAATATCAACAGCGCACTCCACTTCCAGCTCCTGCTGATAGGCAAGTTCTTGTTCCAATGCCTTCCGCACTTCGGGTAACAAAGGAATCAACCGCTTACCGGCAGCAGTTTTGGGAGTAGATACCGTGAAATAGAAGCCGCCAACCTCATGATCGTGGTAGACCAGATTGTGCTGTACGGTAATAAGTCCATTTTCAAAATCGATATCGC
>CABVBB010000534.1 GCA_902496505.1 uncultured Peptococcaceae bacterium | reverse complement strand
GCGATATCATCTACTTCACGACAGAAGGTGCCAATCGTGTACACGGTGACTCTATGAGCACCTACTACGGCCTATACGACACCAGCGTGTCGCCTATCTTCGTCGCTTGCGGCCCAGGCATCAAGCCAAAGTGCAAAACCGACCGCGTCATCCGCCAAATCGATTTCGCCCCCACACTGGCTGCTGCCGCCGGCGTGCGAATGCCCAGAGAATGCGAAGGCGCTCCCGCTTACCAAATCCTGACTAGAACGATCTGACCACGTCTGCGCCATGATGATACCTCAAACCGCCCGCTCGCCAAATGGCGATCGGGCGGTTTTGATATGCTCCAGCTGCTCCAAAATGATCAGCTCAGTATTCCGAACTCTCGATGGTAAAGGGGGCATTGAAATCGATCTCTTCACCCATCTGGTGCGTCGTCTGACGCAGGATGAATTCCAAGGTCGGCTCATAGACACCGTCTTGCAGCGTTTCGCCGCCTAAGACCTCGATGCTGTACCAACCGTTCGGGACGGCGATCATCGGCCGTTTTTGCAGCCTGTAGCGCTCAAGCAGCGCAGCAACTGCCTCACTGGTGAAGCAGCGCAGGATCGGCCAGGTGAAGAGCACGAGCTTCTCATGCGCCACTTGCAAGGTATAACCCTCGCGGCGAAATTGCAGGCGGCTGGCGTCTTCCAAAAGCAGGGGTGCTTCCTCCGCCCAGGTGAAAATAATGGTGTAGGGATAATTGGCGATCCTGGACATCGGCAGCACGATCCCCTCAGCCACAGCCTGATCGCCGCTCTCATTTGTGGTAAATTCGCTGGCCAGATCATCAGCCAGCCCATGACTTTGCTTCCACTCAGCCAAGAGTTCGATATCGCCCAGCAAAAAACAATCCACCAGATCATTCAAAACTTCGTTAAATTTATAGGCCATCATATGCCCTCCTTATGAAGCAGTTTTTTACTCCCCTTCATTTTAACACAGGCTTGGCTGCCTGGAAATTAACCTTACGCATTATCCCTTGATTTTCTTGCTGTGGCAGTGATTTGAGATGATGGTCACTGCGCCTGCGGCCATTGTCCCCAGCGCCCACAAGGGTTTACCGCTTGACCCTTGAATCACTCCTGTCAGAACAAGCCCAACACCCACACAGCTGCCCAACGCCGTTCCCAGTCTATCAATTTTGGGTGAAGGATCGCGCAATGATTTCGTCTTCTCTCGAACTGAATTTGTAAAAATCAAGGGGGTTTCCACCGCTTTTCGGGTCGCTTCAAAAATTTTATCTTGCTTCATTTATTCCACCTCCATATGATCGATCATGCGTACTAATGTAAAAAGTGCCAGCAAAACAGCAGCTGCCGATACGCCTATGATCATAAAAATGCTCGCCCTATCTAAAGCCGTACCAATGATCAGATTGCCGTACACGCCTGCTAAAACAAAGGCACTGATGAGCGTAACAGCCATAGATTTTTTGAAGAAGCCCAGCCAAAATGCCAGCACGCCTGTGGCACTGACTGCAAGCAGAGCTAAGGCTATTCGCCTGCATACCGCTGTCCCCAGCTCAATCGATAATCTATCTGTTACGATCGGTGCAAAGGATTCTGTAGCGGCAAATATCAGCATCGGCACTGCCGTACATAACAGCATGGCTCCAACGATAAAGCTAAACACGATGAATACTTTGACCATGAATACTTTTTGCCGTCCGCTAGGATAGGAAAACAGCAAGTCCGGCTGGCTGCCTGCATAGTCCTTGGTGATCAGCCAAGCGTACATGGTCGCTGACAATGCGCTGAAAAAAATCATACTGACCGCGCTGCTTATTCGGAATAAGTTAGCATAGTTCATAAACTGCGTTTCTTGCTCCACCTGTGCCACCCAAGCAGCAAAATAAATAAACATCAAGAGAACGAATGCGAAAATCACACTGCTGATGCAGTAAGGCCTCAAATTGGTACGCTGTAATTCTAATTGGATAAGTCTCAGCATGATCGTTTCCTCCATTAGTTGATCTGCAAAAATTCGTACTCACTTACCATATGCTTTTAAAAACCGACGGTTGGTTTGTAAATCTCCCAAAATTGAGCTGCCCTAAAGGCAGCCTTTTGTGCGTTGTCCTGTTATTGCGCAGTTAACATCAGACTGAAATATTTGCTCCTATGTTATTTCTTCGTGGCATATGAGAATCTTATGTCCTCTGTGGCATTATTTTATCCCCATTAAAACCGACGGTCGGTATGTTTTATTGTAGGGGACTTCTTTCGTTTTGTCAATAGGCCAATAAAAACCAGTGTAA
>CABVBB010000533.1 GCA_902496505.1 uncultured Peptococcaceae bacterium | reverse complement strand
TTTCTATAGGAATGTTGACAATGAGTGCAGCAGCATGCGTTTTGATTGGGCTGATGCATGATTTTAGTGGAGGCTATATGTTAGGCTTTGTGACAGCGGCTGCAGCCTATGTGATAGTTTTGCTCATGGTATGGCTATCTCTTCGAAATAAGGTTTGATACGTGAAGAAAGGGGAGCAGGGGGCAAGAATGTACTAGTGGGCAATAACCCCCCAAAAAAAGCCCAAGACTTTCCGCAGGGAAAGCTTGGGCGATGATCTCAGGCCTGGACTGAGGGTATATCAGCTGGCAGGAGCTGTTGGTCTTTGCCTGCACCCAGACCGCAGGCTGTGAGCAGCACCAGTGCAGCGATGAAGATCATGATGGGGAATGTCCAGGAAGCCGTGTGATCAAAGATCGCGCCCATGAGGAAGGGGCCGATGGCAGCCAGGATGTAGCCGATGGATTGCGCCATGCCTGAGAGCTGGGAAGCTTGCTGGGCGTTGATGGTCCTAAGGCCAAAGAAACACATGGCCAGACTGATGCTGGAACCTGCGCCGATACCGCAGAGCGCTACGGCAAGGGTGATCAAAAACGGTGTGCGTGCTGCGAGCAGGCAAAGCATGCCACAGAGGTAGAGCAGAGAGGAGCAGGTGGCGATCTTGCGCTGGTCGCGGTATTTGTCCACCAAGAGCGGGACGAAGAACGAGGCCGGCAGACTGATGAATTGGTATAAAAGCGCCATGTAGCCCGATTGGGCAATAGTCAGCCCATGGGATTGGACGATAGAGGGCAGCCAGGCCACCATGCAGTAATAGAGCAGAGACTGCAGTCCCATGAAGCACGTGACTTGCCAAGCCAGCGGTGAATGAAAAAGTTGTCTCATGATCCCTGTCGGCGCTGCCTGCTGGCGTTTGGCAGGGGCGTCTTCCCTGGCCTGCGGCAGCCAGACGAGAGCAGTGATCAAGGTCAGCACAGCCCAGACGGCCAGAGACGTTCGCCAGCCTAAGCCCAGATCGAGCGCCAAGGGCACACTGATGCCGGCGGCGATACCGGCGAAGATGCCCATAGCAGTGGTGTAGATGCTGGTCAGAAGCCCCACCCGGCTGGGGAAACGCTGCTTGATGATCGCCGGGACCAGCACATTGCCGGCCGCGATGCCCACGCCCATAAAAGCAGTGCCGATGTATACGCCTAAGGCATTCGTATATGAACGGATGCATTCTCCAGCCAGCACCAGGATCAATCCAGCCAGCATCGTTCGGCCAATACCCAGACGGCTGCTGATGCGGGGGATGATGGGGGAGGCGAGAGCAAAAGCAAGGAGCGGAACGGTGGTGATGAGTCCAGCGATGCCGTTGGAGATCCCTAGATCGTCGCGGATCAGGGTGGCCAATGAACCGACAGAAGTGATGGGTGCCCGCAGATTGAAGGCGATAAAGATCAGCCCTAGAATAAGGAGAAGCTGGCGTTTGTTCATGAGATCACCTTTTCTATAAAGTATTGGTTGGAGGTATTCATCTCCATGACGATGGCCTCTGCCTCAAATCGGTCATGGCGGGCAATAGCAGCGGCCAACCGTTCGTGCAGATCATCCAGCGCTGCATCCTCTGGAGGCATGACCTGGAGAAAAAAGGCGATCAGCGTATGCAGATAGCCTGCGATCGACTGATAGAGTTCAGTCATGATCTGGTTATGACAGGCTTGGGCGATAGCTTGGTGAAAGGCCAGATCGTTTTCGATGAATGCTGGACCGCTGCTGGTTTGGCGAACAATCAGAGCCTCCTTGATCATGGCGATGTCCGCCTCTGTAGCACGCTGAGCAGCCAGCTGAGCCGTTTCGCGCTCCAGGGCAAAGCGTACTTCCAGCGTATCGCGCAGACCAGCCGCCTTGAGCTGGTTTTGGATAGAGGCGTCAAAACGGTTGGCTGCCAGGATGTAAGTGCCATCCCCCTGCCTGGCCTGTAAAACACCGTTATGGATCAAGGCTTGGATGGCTTCGCGCAGCGTATTGCGGCTCACGCCAAAATGCGCCATCAGCTCCGGCTCTGGCGGGATCTTATCGCCCACTGTCCAAACACCCGCAGCAATGGCGCGCTCCATTTCCTCCAGGACCTGTCGGGACAAAGAGACGCGGGTGAGTTTTTGTTCTGTTGTCAAAGCAACCCCTTCTTTCTAAACGTAGGATGATTGGATGAATATAGTGTACTGCTTGCAGAGCGCGCTTGTCAAGGTCAAGATTTTTACTATATCTGGCGTCAAAAGTATAAGAAAATATAATCACAGCAAAATAAATACGAACGAAT
>CABVBB010000532.1 GCA_902496505.1 uncultured Peptococcaceae bacterium | reverse complement strand
ATACAGGCTTCGCCGTTGGTGGTGTGGAAATGCCAGAGGCCGTCAGGGTCTAAGCCCTGACCATAGCCGGAAGATTGGCAGCCGGGATCGTTTTCGGCAGCAAAATAATGCAGGCAGGCCCGGTCGTGGGAAACAGAGAGCACCAGACAGGGGAAGCCGTCTGAAGGGCTCAGCCAAAATTCATTTTCGTCCGCCGCATCACGCTCCGCCAGCAGCGCCGCGATCTCCGCATCGCTTTGGCAGTCTGTGCTGCCGTTAAAATGGTCGATGATCATAGGGGAAACCTCCTTGATTGGGGTAAAATATAAAAAGCTGTTTTTAGGTGATGGTTCGTTGAGAGAGCGATCGGAAAGATACAAATGCAGACAGTAAGATTTATTTTATGAAGTCACTTGACAAAATAAAGTGTGTAGAGTAGACTGAGGTCACAAGATTAAAAGCAGCGAAAAAAATTCAGGCGGTGAGCCGGACAAAAGAGGTGGATCATGTTTAGCGATGTTGTAGGTCATATTAGTTTTTTGGTCGTGTTTTTGGAAGGGGTGCTGTCGTTTTTTTCACCCTGTGTGCTGCCGTTGATCCCGATTTATATGGGGTATCTGGCAGGCGGCGGTGAGCAGGGGGCGGACGGAACGATCGTTTACGATCGCCGCAGGGTTTTTTGGCACACCGTCTGCTTTGTGCTGGGTGTATCGGCGGCGTTTTTCCTCTTAGGTTTATCTTTTACGGCACTGGGCACGTTTTTCTTCGCACACAAGACGCTTTTCAGCCGCGTGGGCGGGCTGATCATCATGGTGCTGGGCTTATTCCAATTAGGTTTCTTTGACGCCAATTTCTTGCAGCGTGAGCATCGGGTGCATCTCAACTTGAGCGGCAAACGCATGAACCCGCTGGTCGCCTTTGTCATGGGCTTTACATTCAGCTTTGCCTGGACGCCGTGTGTAGGGCCTGCGCTGTCGTCGGTGCTGATCATGGCTTCCGGCGCCAAGACGGTTTTTTTAGGCAATCTCTTGGTGGGTGTATACGCCATTGGTTTCGTGATCCCCTTTTTGCTCTTAGGATTATTTACGACGCAGATCTTGGGGCTTTTAAAAAACAAGCAGAATCTTTTGCGCTATACGGTCAAGGCTGGCGGCGTGCTGCTCATCTTGATGGGTTTCATGACTTTCACCGGCTGGATGAATGGCGTGACCAGCTACTTAAACGGCGTATCCGCACCGCCTGCGCAAACGGAGCAGGCTGATCAGCAAACGCCTGAACGCAAGGCAACGCCTTCGGTGGATTTTGAGCTCGCTGATCAATTCGGCCAGACGCATAAGCTCTCTGATTACCAAGGTAAGGTGGTCTTCATCAACTTCTGGACGACCTGGTGCGGCTATTGTCAGCGGGAAATGCCCCACATTCAGGAATTGTACGAGGAATACGGTGAAAATACCGGCGATGTGATCTTCCTGGGGCTGGCTAATCCCAAGAGCGAGAGCAACCCCTACGCGCAGGATGAAGATATAGCAAGCATCACCGCTTTTATAGAGGAGGGCGGCTACACCTTCCCCACGCTTTTTGATACCACCAACGCTGTCTACGACGCTTACCGTATCCGTTCCTTCCCGACGACGTTCATGATCGACCGCGAGGGCAACATTTACGGCTATGTATCCGGTGCTTTGACGAAGGATATGATGGTCAATATTATCGAACAGACCATGGCGAGTACAGAGGACCCAACAGAAACACCATAAGAGAGGATGAAGATGATGAAACAGTATGATGCGATCGTGATCGGATTTGGCAAAGGCGGCAAGACATTGGCCGGAGAAATGGCTGACCATGGCTGGCAGGTCGCTATGGTGGAAAAGTCGGATAAAATGTACGGCGGGACGTGTATCAATATCGGCTGCATCCCGACCAAGGCTTTGATCGAGCAGGCGGCGCAAGGTCAGATCAAAGGTGTGCGTTCCAGAGAAGAGCAGCTGCGTGCTTACCGCCAGGCTGTAGAGAAAAAAGATCAGCTGACGGGCGCGCTGCGCGAGGCCAATTTTAAAATGCTGGATGATCGAGAGAATGTCACCGTGTATAATGGCGAGGCGTCTTTCCTCTCTCCGACGGCCGTTCGAGTCCGGCTGGCAAACGGCGAGACGGTGGCATTATCCGCAGAAAAGATCTTCATCAATACTGGGTCCAAGGCCGTCCTGCCGGATATTGCAGGCGCGGCAGACAGTCCCTATGTGTATGACAGCACCAGCCTTTTGGCGCTGGAATGGCTGCCGGAGCATTTGGTCATTGTGGGCGGCGGCTATATTGGCTTGGAATAC
>CABVBB010000531.1 GCA_902496505.1 uncultured Peptococcaceae bacterium | reverse complement strand
CGATCCTTTATAGCCAGGGATGGTTTTCAACTCGCTTTCCATGGCCAAGGCATCTTCGCGTGTGACATCCTCCTTCAAAAAGACGATGACCTCTAACTGATCCTCCACACTATTCGCCATATGCTGGCTGTTGAACGCCAAAAGCAGCGTCGCGCCTAAAACGATCAGCGTCACCGCTACCGTCAGCACCGAAACGACCACCATACCTTTATGCCGGCTTAGAGAACGCAGGGTATCCCGTATGCCGTATTTCATATAATTACCTAAGATCAAGGTCATAGCCCCCTTTCTTGTCATCACGGACCAGCTTGCCGTGGGAAAGCTCCAGTACACGGTGGCTGGTGCGGTTGACGATGGCTTTATCATGGGTCGCCATGACGATTGTCGTTCCTTTGATATTGATATCGTTCAAAATATCCATGATCTCGGCTGCCGTATTGGGGTCGAGATTGCCGGTGGGTTCATCGGCCACCAGGATATTAGGATTATTCACAATAGCCCGGGCAATAGCCACGCGCTGCTGCTCACCGCCGGATAATTCATCAGGAAAATGTTTTTTGCGGTCACTCAGTCCTACCAAACCTAAGGCATAGTCCACCTTTTTATGCACCTCACGGCTGGAAAGCCCCAGGACCTCCAGCGTAAATGCCACATTTTCTTCAGCTGTACGGTCATCCAGCAGGCGATAGTTTTGGAATACAAAACCCATGCTGCGCCGCAAAAGCGGTACTTCTTTTTTCTTCAGCCGGATGATGCTCTTACCATTGATCAAAATACTGCCGCTGGTCGGCAAGATCTCTCGGATCATCAGCTTGGTGAAAGTCGATTTGCCTGCACCGCTGGCCCCGACCAAAAAAGCGAATTCACCGCTTTCTATCTTGACATCTATATCGCTGAGACCGATAGTCCCATTTTTATATTCTTTCGTCACGTTGATAAATTGGATCATTTCCCGCTATCACTCCATTCCCCATCTGCACAGTCAAATTTTACCCTTTCTATTTTGCCACTTTTCGTCTGAATATGCAAAGGCTAATTCTGGCTTTTACCCATTTTTCTCCGCCGAATTTGATATTTTTACTAAATCTCGACATTTACCCAGCCCTTTTTGCCCAAGCTCTCTGCTTCTTCAGCTTTTTGCTTATAAAAGCACAAAAACCTGGACGCTTTAAGTACCAGGTTTTTTGATGATCCTTCTCATTTGAGATAGCATAAATCGATGATCAGACGCTCCAGCACTTGTCCGCCATCCACACTAGAGGATTTGAGCTCGAGCTCGGTGAGCAATAGTTTCTCCATGATCTGCGCCAGCTGCCCCACAGAAAAACCGCTGGCCTGCTTGAGACTCTTCGTGACCACAAAAGGGGCCAGCTTCAAACGCTCGCGCAGCTCTTTATCGCTTTGACCGCGGGATTTGAGATCGCGCAGGATCAAAAGGATGCGGAAATGCCGCACCAAAAGCGCCAATATTTTGAGCGGCGCCTCCCCCAGATAAAGCGTATCCTGCAAAAGCGTGATAGCCTTTTGACCTTTTTTGGTGCCGATGGCATCGATCAGTTCAAAAACATTGGCCTCTACCGTCTTGGTCGCGATCTCCTGCACCATAGGCAAAGTGATGCGCTCTTTATCACCCGCAAACAAGACGATCTTATCCAGCTCATTGGCTAATATCTCCAGCGTATAGCTGCCCATCGCACTGAGATACGCCAAAGCTGAACGATCCATCTCCTTTTGCTGTGCCCGGACATATGCACTGATCCAGTCCTCCAGCTGCTCGCCTTTGAGCAGCGAAAATTCCGCTGCTACGGCCTTGCTGTTTAGCTGCTTATACAGTTTTTTGCGTTTATCGACTTTATCGTCGCCCTTAAAAATAAGCGTACAGTATGGATTAGGGCTGTCGAGATAGGCTAGGAGCGCTTCTTCATCCGCCTTGCCGCCATCCCCCTTAGCCTGAGAGGACAGCATAGTCGGCTGGTCGATGACCAAGACCCGCCGCTCAGCCATAAAAGGCATGGTATTCGCCATATCCACGATCTGTCTGCCAGTGATCTTCTCACCTGGCACCATTTCATAGTTGAAATCCATTAGTTCCGCCGGTATCGCCTGCGACCGAATCGTTTCCACAGCCTGATTGAGCAGCAGCCGTTCCTCACCGTACAACAAATAGACGGGCTCCGGCCCTTTTTCCTGCAGCCGTTTTTTTAGTTCCAGATGATTCATCCTGCCACCACCCTAGCGGTCGAGCGGACGATTGGAACGGTCGCTCAAGGATCTGCGCTTAGCAGTCGTCTCCTGCTGGGTAGTCTGTTC
>CABVBB010000530.1 GCA_902496505.1 uncultured Peptococcaceae bacterium | reverse complement strand
GTCAGATCCTGGTACGGCAGCGCCAGATTGAGGACGAGATCGGGCTTGTAGTCGTTGATCAGCGCGATGAGCTCGTCGGTATTATCAGCATCCACCTGAGCGGTGGTGATCTTGGTGGTGGTTTTGCCGTCCAAGCTTTCTTTGATCGCATCGCATTTGGATTTAGTGCGGCTGGCGATCATAATTTCTTCAAATACCTCTGGCACTTGGGCGCATTTGTGAATAGCGACGTTAGCGACGCCGCCGGCGCCGATGATCATGATTTTTCCCATGAAAAAAGCCTCCTTAGGTTAGATGTATAGGGGTAGTTATTTGGCTAAACGCAGTTTGACGATATCCGTATAGTTTTGCCCAGAAAGCAGCTCGACAGTACCCATGCGGTCAGATAATTCATCGATGCGTCCAGTGAGCCGTTCTTCCATAGCTTCCATAGCGGGGAGGATATTATCCGAGACCAAGCTGACCACATTGACAGCGATCTCTTCTTTGAGAGCAGCCAAGTCGTCTTTGGTAGCCATAGCGGCTTTAATGTCGCCGACTTCGCCTTTGAGCGCGGCGACATCGTCTTTGACAGCGGCCAAGTCGTCTTTGGTAGCCATGGTGGCTTTGATGTCGCCGACTTCACCTTTGAGAGCGGCGACATCGTCTTTGACAGCGGCCAATTCTTCTTTGGTAGCCATAGTGGACTTGATGTCGGACACCTCTGATTCTAAGTTGTCCAGTTTCGCTAAAATCAATTTTAAAATGTCTTCATCTGCCATAAAGATCAGTCCTTTCGCTTGAGAGAGAAGGGTCATTTCCAAAAGGCTAGGATCAATTCGCGCAGCAGCTTGCAGGCGACAGCGGTGGAGACACCGCTGGGGTCGTAGGCTGGTGAAAGTTCGTTGACGTCAAAGCCGACGATGTTTAAGGGTTTGAGCAGCCAGATGGCGTTCAAAAGATCGTTAAAGGTGACGCCGCCGGCTTCCGGCGTACCAGTGCCAGGGAAAATGGACGGGTCGAGCACGTCCAGATCCAGTGTGAAATAGACCGGTGCATCGCCCAAGGCAGCCACTGTCTCCGCTAAGCCAGCGAAGTCAAATTTGCGCGTCTCCACATGGTCCGCGCCCCAGACGAATTCGCTGCGGTCGCCGGAGCGGATGCCGAATTGGTGGATATGGCCGTCGCCCACCAGTTCCCAAGAGCGGCGCATGACCGACGCGTGAGAGAGCGTCTCACCCAGATAATCCTCCCTGAGGTCAGCGTGCGCGTCGAAATGGATGATGTGCAGATCGGGATATTTCGCTGCTACTGCCTGAATAGCGCCCAGCGTGACCAAATGCTCGCCGCCCAGCATGATGGGCAGTTTGCCGTCGGCCAAGATCTCCGCAGTCATATCGCGGATCTGAGCCAGCGCTTTGGGCGAGTTGCCAAAGACCAGTTCCAGATCGCCGGCATCAAAGACGGCTGTGTCTAAGAGATCCTTGTCCTGATAGGGACTATACGTCTCGATGCCAAAGGAATCGCTGCGGATGGCGCGGCTGCCGAAGCGGGTGCCGGGCCGAAAAGATGTAGTGGAATCATATGGCGCGCCGAAGATGACCATGCGCGCGTCTGTATACTCGGCATCGCAGCCGATAAACGTTTCGATATTTTTATTCATCGTCGTCCTCCCCATGCTCTAAAATTTCCAGCGCGTAGGTCGGCAGAGCAAAGCACCCTTTGTGCAGATCGGTATTGTAATAACGGGTGTGCAGTCCCAGCCGTTCCCAGCGGGTCAGGTCGACCTTGAGCGGGTCGTATTTTTTGCTGGCCAATCCAAAAAGCCAATGCCCCGACGGATAGGTGGGGATGTGGGCCTGGTAGACTTTGCAGATCGGGAAAAATGCCTTGATGCGCTGATGAGCGCGGTTCATGGCCAGCGCGTCCTCTTGATAATAAGGGGACTCATGCTGATTGACCAAAATACCGTCATCCTTTAAAGCCTTGTAGCAGTTGCCGTAGAACTCCTTGGTAAAGAGTCCTTCGCCCGGACCGAAAGGATCGGTGGAATCGACGATGATCAGGTCGTATTCATTTTCGCGGGTGCGGACAAAGCGCAGGCCGTCTTCGTAATAAAGATGCACCCTGGGGTCGTCCAGCTTGCAGGCGATGGTGGGCAGATACTCACGGGCCGATTTGACCACTTCTTCATCGATCTCTACCATATCGATATGGGTGATGGTCTCATAGCGCGTCAATTCGCGGACAGCGCCGCCGTCGCCGGCACCGATCAAGAGCACCCGTTTGATGTCGGGATTGGTGGCCATGGGCACATGGACGATCATGTCGTAA
>CABVBB010000529.1 GCA_902496505.1 uncultured Peptococcaceae bacterium | reverse complement strand
CGCCATTGATCAAGAAAGCATAAGAGCCATTATTCGCTTCTGCATAAGCAGCTGTGGACACGGACTGCTCAATGCTGGCCAGATCCAATACATAACCGTAGCGATTATCCTCAGTGAACGATACTACGCCCTCGTCATCGATATCCAGAAGCGGCTGCGTAGATTCGCTGCGATACAGGGGAACAGTGCCATAGAAGGTGCTGATGTAGCCCACATAATTGGTGCCGCCGATGGGCTGCCCAACGCCTAAGTAGCGGTCATTATCGGCAGGACGATTGATGGGAGCCTGATAATGACCATTCACCCGCTCGAAATTCCCCAGCGTGGTGTAAAGGCTGCCGGCTTCATAATCTTTCTTAGTCTCACTGGCCTTAGCCGTATCGATCTGCAAAAGTGAAAGCTGATCATCATGCGTGGTCACTTCTGTCAAATGTCCCTGCTTATCCACGAAATACGCTGTGTTAGCACGCTGCCAAGCCGCGTAGGCGGCCTTTTCTTCTGGGGTTGCTGCTTCTGTGGTACTCACTGGTGCAGCGGATCTGCGGACGATGCGCGTGATGCCGCCCTCTTTTTCCACCACATAATTGACCGGTGCGTCCTTAGAAGTGATGCGTACCGTCGCCTGTCCGCCCAGCGGCGCGTCATAATCTACCGTGCAGTCAAACGTCTCACTGAGAAAGCGCAGAGGTACATAGATACGGTCATTGACGATCCGCGGCCCCACATCCGTTTTTTGCAGCTGGCCATCCACATAGATCCGGCCCGTATCCGGCTCTAAAAGGACCGTTTTGCCCTCATAATTCACCGTGGCCAGGCGAGTAGAATCATTCCAATCCACCGGGATGCCCAGCCCCTCAAAATAATCGCGAAATGCCAGCAGAATGCGTGAATTCCAATTTTCCAGCGGCTGAGTCGTCTCCAGCTTGGTGTCATTGTAATAGACGGCCACATTATCCACCGGTACTGCCATGGCCGTCGTCGGCAGCGCAGCCAAAAGTCCTGCCGCCAAAACGCTTGTCCAGACCTTTTTCATCGTAGTTGCCTCCTTTGAGCTTTGATACGTTCAGTATAGCATGTTTCCGCTGCCAGCGCTACAAATTGGCTAAAAGGAAAGCCGGAAAAGTTATCCTTTTCCGGCTCGTCCAAGATCCTATTTCTCAAATAAAATATCTGTCACAGCGCCAGACTGGGTCGGGACAGCGGTGACCTTGAAGCCAAAGGCTTCTGCCGCAGCTCTGACCGGCACCATGGTGCGGCCATTTTCGATGAACGGCTCAGCATCGATCTTGACTGACAATTGATCGATCATCATATTGGAAGAGCCCACTACCATAGTGATAGTGCGATCAGCCAATTTGGCGGTGACCATACCTGTCGCAGGGCTGTAGCTCACCTCAGCACCCAGAGCCTCGCCTAATGCGCGGAAGGGGACGTACGTCCGGCCATCGCGGATGACTGGCGCCGTATCCATTTTGCTCAGCACGCCATTTTTCTGCAGCGTTTGATTAGGCAGATTCATGACGATGGTCATCTTCTCCACAGGAGCTGGCTTCTCCTCGGGCTTTTTCTCTGGTTCCTTTTCCGGCTCATCCGTATCCACCGCCGGCCGGATCTGTGTCGAACGGAAGCGCACGGTGTTGTTCACCACTTCCTTCTCTGTCGAGCCAGAGCCAATGTCCGAAGTCAGCGCTGCATAGACATTGTAATTGCCCGGCCGGATAAAGGTGCAATACAAATTATCCACGCTGTTGCTCACGCCCTCGGCGACATAAGCATAGCTGCCCATAGGCGTGCCAGCGCTCAGCGTCTGATTGCCCCATCTCACCGTCAAAGCAGACGTCGGGAAGCCGGGATTATCCGCATCCTCCGCCCAGATGACCAGATTAGCCGTCGCGCCGTCCAAAGGCACATTAGCAGAGTCGCATAAATACACCACCAGCGGCATCTCATCCCCCGTGCTGTACGGGCCATCCTCATCCCGCAGGCCAAAGACCGACGTCTGTGGATCGATAGTACCATCACCACCCACCGTCACATCCGCTGCCATCGCCGCCGACGGCATCATGAGCAGCAGCATCAAGAGCATGCAAATCATTTTTTTCATCAGAATACCCTCCTTAATATGAAATTATAGCTATGATACTCTCTTAGACGAAAAATCCCCTGCTTTTGTTGCATAGATCCATCGTCCTATGTAAAAAAGCCAGTTGACCCGAAGGCCAACTGGCTTATCCTCTAGTGGGAAATATTCTTTTGTCAAACACACAGCTTAAACGTCGATATCACGCAGATAGAAATTAGCATCATCCACACCAAATAATTTGT
>CABVBB010000528.1 GCA_902496505.1 uncultured Peptococcaceae bacterium | reverse complement strand
GGATGCGGGGCACGGGCAGAGCGATCCGGGCGCAGTGGGCCCGACGCGGCTCAAGGAAAAGGATGCAGCGCTGGCGCTGACCAAGCGGGTAGGCCGACTGTTAGAGGAACAGGGCGTGGAGGTGAGCTATACCCGCATCGATGACAAACGGCTAGTGGATACCAGCAGCGCCAAGGATCTCCAGGCGCGGGCGGATAAAGCCAATCGAGCCAAGGTGGATTATGTCGTCTCGATCCACCATAATAGCGCCGCTGTGCCCGCGGCCCATGGGGCAGAAACGTATGTGGTGGCTAAGGGCGGCCGGGCTGAGCAGCTGGCCAAGCGGGTGCAGGCGAAGCTCACCAGCGCGACAGGGCTCACAGACCGCGGCGTAAAGACTGCCAATCTGGCCATGCTCAGGGAAACGGATATGCCGGCGGTGCTGGTGGAGGTGGGATTCATCAGCAATCCTGGAGAGGAAGCGCTTCTGCGCAGCGAAGATTTTTTGGACACGGCAGCAGAGGCCATCGCCAAGGCTGTTACAGAGCAGGTGGGTCTTCCTTGGCAGAAGGCGGCGGAGGATTGGCAGACCGAGGCTATCAAACGGGTCAGCCGGCTTTACGGACTGGATACGGCGCTTTGGCTGGCCAAAAAAGATCAGCCCGCTACAGTGGGTGAGGTCTTTGGCATCCTCAATAAGATCGTCCGCTGAAAGGTGTGTGCAAAAGCTGCTCCAACTAAAGAAGTCTTCTTTATTTCAAACGGCTGTGGTATACTATACATGGAAATAATCCGTATTATTTCTGGCGGCTGCTTTTGGCTGCCAAGCAAGAGGTATATACCCAATTCCCTGATCATTTTTGCCTTCAATACGAATGGGCAGGGAAGCGCGCAAAAAATGTATTGGAGGAATTGGAAATGATTTCAGAAGCAAGAATGTGGATCGGCAGCTGTGTGCGAAGATTTAGGACCAAGCTGGAACTATCTCAGGAAGACGCAGCTGGTTTGTGTGATCTGGATGTGCGTATCTTCGGCAAAGTCGAGAGGGGCATCGAAAATTACGAAATGGCCACATTGGAAAAGGTTTTGACCGGGTTAGGCATGACCCTGGAGGATTTCAAAAGGATCTGAGCCAGCTTACAGGGAAGGAGCTGGGATCAGTCTGTTCAGGCCGTCGACAAAAGCACATTTCGCCGTCTTGACGTTTTTGTGATCCTCGTGTGTCCAGCGGACCAGCCTGTATGCTCTGCAGGCTGGTCTTTCTTGTGCAAATTTTGGCTGGGGGGAACTAAAAGCGGGTGCTGACGTCTACATAAAAGAAACATCAAATTTGCGATAGGAGTGATCACACATGAAAAAAGTTTTGCTTACAGCAGGATTATCCTTGTCCCTGCTTTTGGCCAATGTCCCCATGGCGTCCGCAGCAGAGATCAAAGGGCTTTCGCTCGACGATCAGGCGCTGTCTTTGGAGCAGTATGCGGTATTTCAAGAGGAAGAGCAGGTGATCGTGCCGCTGCGGCCGACAGCAGAGGCGCTGGGTTTCACTGTGGTCTGGGATGATGCGCGAAATGTCATCATGCTGGATAACCAAATGGTGAAGACACAGCTCACCATCGGAAAAGACGGCTATTACAAGCAAAGCAGCAAAGCGATCGGCCTGACTCAGCCCATCCAGCTGGGCTATGCGCCCACCATTATCGATGGCCGCACTTATGTGCCGCTGGGGCTTTATGAATTGCTGCTGGGCAAAGGGCAGGTGCAGGAAGCCGATGGCTGGATCACCATCACCACCACGCCGCAAAACGCTCAGCTGCCCAATCCCGTGGTCGAGTATCCCTCGATCGAAGATGCTCAGGCGGCCTGCGGCTTTACTTTCCTGACGCCCCAGCTGCCAGAAGGCTATGCGTTCGAACAAGCTGCTGTCATTGCCCAAGATACAGTCAGCCTCCGCTACAGCAAAGACGGCCAGACGCTCACCTTCCGCGCCAGCCAGCGGGAGGGCGATATCAGCGGCGTCTACACCACCTATGCTCAAACGGGTGAATTGGCCAATGCGCAGGTCAAGGGCGATGCCAGCTTGGCTACCCTTCATGTAGCGCTCTGCCGCGCAGACGGCGTGACCTATTCTATCTACAGCGAAGCGGGGCTTTCCCGCGACGAGATGGCCGCTGCCCTCAAGAGTCTCCAGCCGCAGCCATCAGTCCAGCAATAAAACACACAGCCGTTCCGCCCATACCAGCGGGACGGCTTTTTTTGTGCTGCCAAAAGAAGGGGCTGTCGCAATAAATCCCCAAAAACTAAACAAAAAATAAACAGCCGGACTTGCGCAGTCCGGCTGTTTCTGTAA
>CABVBB010000527.1 GCA_902496505.1 uncultured Peptococcaceae bacterium | reverse complement strand
AAAACGTGGAAATGCCTTGGCTGACATCATCGTGCACCCGCATGGAGGTGAAGACCTTCATCACACTGGCTTCAAACGCCTGCGCACAGACTGGCCCGCCGGCATACGCCAGGACCAAATTGACACCGATGCTGCGCAGGAAGGTGGTCTTACCGGACATATTGGAGCCGGTGATCACGCAGGTCTGCGCCTTGAGCGTCACTGAGTTGGCTACCGCCTGCTTCTCGACCAACAGCGGATAAGCCATCGCTTCGCCCCGCAGAACGGGCTGAGCGCTCTCAACGATCGCAGGGAAGCACCACTGCTCCTTGACCTGGCACAGCACCGCCAAACTGAGCAGCGCTTCAAACTCACCTACCGCCTCCATCCACTGACGCATCTTGCGGCCATAGCGGCTCTTCCAGCGCGCTAAAGCCGTCACACAGTGGTGGTTCCACATCAACAGGCCGCAGGCCGGCCAATAAAGCAAGATGTTGTAGCGCAGATTGACCGCTTCTCCGATCTGGTGCAGCTCCTTGATGCCCTGCGTAGCACCTGACTGGCTGGAAAGCTGATCATGCAGCTTTTTCAGATAGGGACTCTTAAATTCCGCCTGCTCCAATTCGCTGAAGAGCCCCTGATAAGCGCTGATGCTGTTATGCAGGGAAAAAAGCGGCTCCAGTACGTTCATCGCTTGTCCATAGCCCAGCATAGACAGCGCCAGCTGCGCCGCAATGCCAGCCGCCGGCCAAAAGCCAGAGATCACCTGGAACAGCGCCAAAACGATGCTGACCAAGGTCGCTATAGGCAAGATCCAGCTCAAAAGATACTGCGCCCGCGGCAGTTCTCCGCCGCTCTTCTCACCATATTTCAAAAAGCGCTCCACTGCCTCCATGTTCAAATGGGAGCGTCCGCCCAAAGCGCCGGCAGACAAGGCTTCAAACTGCACTGCCAGCGGCCAGTTCTCCGCCAATTCCTGCACGGCCTCCTGCCGCTCCTTGAGCTGCTCCGGCGTATCCTGAGGCAATCTCAGCGCTCTGGCCAATGCCTGCTGACCGTGCAGCGTATGCGCGACTGACAGATATTGATAAACGGAGGCTGGTCCGAAAATATCCAGATCCACGCTCTGCGGCTCCTCCTGCTTCAAAAAGCGGGAACCGTCATCATCAAAAGACTGCCACTCGCTGCCGAAGCGGCTGGCATAGCGCGCCAATACCTTCTCCACTTCTTTAGCGTGCGCTGCACGATTTTTGATCTGCTGGTGCTTAAAAAGCAGCAGCACAAAGATCACCAGCGCCGCGATCGCCAGCCCATAATAGATTGGCCGATCATCCTTCACCCCAACGATGAGCCCCAAAAAGACCACCAGCATAGCGGCCAAACGAGCAGCACCGATACGACCAGCCTGCTTTTCCCAGGCAGCCTGCTCAGCTATAGCCTGCTGCCGCTGTTTTTCGATCGCTTCCAACTGCAATCCCATCGCTCCTCTCTCGTTCTCATGCATTATACCATTTTGAGAAAGCCTGTGCAATTTCTTTGCCCACACTTGGTTAGAAGTTTTCCGCCCCATTCCGACAGGCTGCTTAGTAGAGCACACCCTTGCTGCGTCGGGCAAACAACCGTTCCAGTCCTTGGGCAAAATGCCCCTCCAAAATAACGCTCAGCCGCTCCACCAATTCCTCTGGCGCTTCCTCCGCGCCAGCTTCCAGCCATGCTCTGATCATTCCCACGAAGCCGCAGCTGTAGAAATAGACCAGCATCTCCTGATCCTCTTTAGGCGCGAAAGGCTGCTTCTGCGCTACCTCCGCCATGACCTGTCCCAAAAGCTTAGTGGCGAAGCGGAAAACAAAATCCTCGAACTGTCGGGTTTCCACCGCCTGATACGTCCTGAGACAAAAAGAGCGGTTTTCCTTAATATACTCCAAGAAACGCAGCATTCCCTGCTGCCAAGCCTCACAGCTCACATAGCCTTCCACAGCCTCCAGCGCCTCTGTCTGATAGATCCAGCCGATAAGCTCATAGATGTCTTTGAAATGATAGTAAAACGTTTGGCGATTGATGCCTGCCCGACTGGCGATCTCTGTCACGGTGATCTGAGCCAGCGGCTTTTCATCAACCAGTTCCTTGAGCGCTCGGGCCAGACTGGCCTTGGTTTTTTGCGCCATTGCTCCGCCTCTTTTCCGCCGAATACAAAAAAGCAGTCAGTAAGAATACTGACTGCTCCTTCACAAATTACATAGCGCTTTCTTCCACAACCGGATAAACGCTGACTTGTTTCTTTGTTTTGCCTTTGCGTTCAAACTTGACGATACCGTCAACTTTAGCGAACAACGTATCGTCGCCGCCGATG
>CABVBB010000526.1 GCA_902496505.1 uncultured Peptococcaceae bacterium | reverse complement strand
TTCCAGTGAAAGGGCACCTCAGGTTCCGCGTCCAGATCGTATTCCGTCCAGACCTGCTCCAAAAAAGCCCACAGCTTTGCCAGGGCTTGGCCGAAACACTCTGCAAAAGCCAGCTGCAGCTTGACCGCAATGACCTCCGGCGCATCATCAGCCTGAGCCAGCTGGCGGAAAGCCTGCGAAGTCGGCTCCTCCAGATACGGGAAGCGGATGTAGCGGATCGTCTCCCCGTACAGATTGAGCAGCAGCTCATTGTCGTACGTCCCTAAGACCTGGATATAAAACTGCACCGGCAGCGACAGCATCTCCTCCGACGGCTGAGCCAAGGCCTGCCGCAGCGCCTGCCAGTCCTGCGCGCTAAGCTGCGCCATCCCCTGCTGCCACAGCGGTTCAAAGAGTATCTGCCCAGCCTGCACCAGATCAGCGATATCCCGCCGGCGCGCAGCAAAATAACGGGCCGCCAGCTCCCGCTTGGCCGACCGCTCTGGTGCATACACCACCCGTGGTGCTTTGCGTGCCTCGATCTGGATATAACCCTTGCGCTCCAAAAGCTCCAGTCCCGTCCGCACGGTAGCTGGCGCCAGATGGAACATCGTGCAGAGCTTGGCCAGCGACGGCAGATGATCGCCCAGATCTTGATCCCCCATCAAGATCCGCGCCTCATAATATTCCCCTACCAAAGTATGTATGCCTGTCTCTCTCTCCAGCATCATCGTCACCTCTGAGACCATTCTATCACAGTCTGCCCTATTCAACCATGGCTTTCTGCTGATGAATAAGCCTCAGCGCCAAAACTCTTTATTTTTCTGTCAACATTATACCCGTTTCGACACGAATTTTAACAGCAAAATTTTATGACTCTGAAGACACGGTAAAATCATTGTCTTCCGCAGCGGAGCGCGTTATAATAAAATCATCCGCTAATCATTCCAAGAAGCGATGCGGTCAATTTTTCTCTTGCCTTCTCTTTTTTTGGCCTAACTGTGTTCAGATATATAGCAGATCATTTTCCCCGCTCGCTTACAGAAAGAAGGTCCATTATGAAAAACAGCTTTCACCGCCGCGCCTGCCTCCTGCTACTCGCGACCGCGCTCCTGCTTGCTGGCTGCTTCCCCGCCAAAAACGTGCTCTACACCTCAACGCCCAGCGAACCCGCCCCTGATGAGATAGCTCTGACGTTTTTCGGCTACAAGTATGAACCGCTCAACGTGCTGGCCATCGAAAAAGCCCTGCACGGCTACATGGCCGAGCATCCTCAGACTGCCATCGCCTACGAAAGCATCAAGGGCCGCGATTATTATGCTGCGCTGACCAAACGGCTGGCCAGCGGCAACGGCGATGACATCTTCATGGTCGATCAGGCCACACTGCTCAGTCTGGATAAGCCCAATCAGCTGGCCGATCTGTCTGATCTCTCCACGCTCCCAGCCTTCAATGCCCTGGTCAAAAGCCAGATGTATGCGGACGATGGCAAACTGTACTATGTGCCCACCTCCATCTCTGCCTTCGGCCTCTACTGCAATCTTGAGCTTTTAGAGGAACACGGCCAGCAGGTGCCTGCCACTTGGCCCGAATTCACTGCCGTCTGCGATCACTTCGTCCAGCAGGGCATCACCCCTGTCATCGCCAACAACGATATTTCCTTGAAAACACTGGTGCTGGCCAAGGGGCTCTATCCCATTTACCAAAGCCAGGATCCCCCTCAAGCCCTGCGCCATTTCAATAACGGCGAGGCTGATCTGGCCCAAGCCCTGCGTCCTGGCTTTGACTTGGTGGAAGAAATGATCACCTCCCACTATATCGACTGTGCTGCCGCCTTGCAGACGGAGAAGACTCAGGACGATCTGACCCAGTTCGCCCGCGGTCAAGCGCCCTTCATGCTCTCCGGCGCTTGGGCAGCGCCTCGTCTGCGGGAAGCAGCACCTGATCTGGATTTTGCCGTCTATCCTTATCCGGTGCTCACTGACGGCAGCGTGCTGGTCATCAATGTGGACACCCGTCTCAGTGTCAACGCCCACAGTCCCCATCTGGCCGCAGCCAAAGATTTTGTCCAATACCTGACTCAGCCGGACGTGCTCTGGGAATTCGTCAACAGCCAAAGCTCCTTCAGCCCCCTCCAGAACAGCCGCCCGGCTGATGATGCGGCTATCCAGCCGCTGGAGCCTTACCTGACTAATGGCCGCTGTATCCTAGGCGCCGATGATAATCTCCATTATCCGATCTGGGAACTCAGCCGCCAAGCCGTCGTCCATATGCTGGAGGGCGCCAGTGCCGACCAGGCGGCCGCTTACCTTGATGAACAACTTGTCTTATGGAGAGAAGGTGCTCAGATATG
>CABVBB010000525.1 GCA_902496505.1 uncultured Peptococcaceae bacterium | reverse complement strand
TGGCTTGAGCCATTCGGGTGGGAAAACTATTTTTACGAGTGCTGCTGATACTCTCAGTGGCTAGAATATGCCAATAAGCTTCCAATAGGGGAACATGATGACGACCAAAAACAACGTGCCGATGATCATTTTCGTACCCGTCAGCTGGATAAAGTGCTTCATAGACATCACGCCGAAGGAGTAGGCCAAAAGGTAGTTGGCATATTCATAGGGCAGGATGATCTGGTCGCAGGCAAAGTAGAAGGTATAGACGGCCGAGAGCGGATTGACGCCTAAGCTTAGCGCGATCTGCGTCACTGGACCGGTGAAGGCAGCCAGCATGGCCATCGGGGTCATCAGGAAGTTGACGACGACACCGATGACATAGATGACTAATAAACCGATGGTCGCGCCATAGGGTACTAATTTTTCCGCAAAGCCCACAGAAACCAGATTGGCAACGCCCACATAGCTGGAGACAGCGCCGATACCCATGCAGGCCATCATGAAGAAGATCATCTCATAGTTGATCAGCCGCACGTCTGAATCACTGCCGATCTTAATGCCTGGCAGGAAAGCAAACCAAGGAATGATCATCAGTCCATAATCCATCGGCAGACCCGTCCACTGTGAACTGACCATATAGAGCACGACTGCTGCGGTGAGGATCGCGCCCTTTTTCTCTGCACTGGACATTTTGCCCAGTTCCTGCAATTTGTTCTGGAAATATTCTTTGCCGTTGACATCCGCTTTGGCGTGGAAAAGGCGGCAGTAAACTTCGATCATCAACGCACAGAAGAGCAGAAACGGCCAATTGTGGAACATCAGATCCAGATACTTGATGCCAAAGGTCGGAATAAACAGCTGCACAGAGGAATTGATCAAGGACATAAAGACTGGTTTATAAATAAACATTTCTGCTGTGGCCGTACCAAATAAAGCCACCATCATTATGATTGCTGTTTCCTTAGACCGCTCCATGCCAAACGCTTTGCAGACGCCAAAAGCAAAGGTACAGACCAGCAAGCCCCCCATGACACCGGTCATTAAGGAAATGATCAAGCCGACCAGCAAAACGCCGTAGCAGGTCATTTTGAAAGAGCCGCCGCACTTGGCGATACACCAATAAGCAATACGGTTCAAGATACCCACAGAGGTCAACACATTTGCCAAAAGCATGGCGCCAACGCACACATACGGTGTAGCGACTGTCCAGCCGCTGAAAACGATATTGGACGGTGCCAAAAAGATCATATAGGCGATAGGCAGAAGCAGTGACACGACCATCATATTCATCGTTTCAAAAGCCATGAGCATGATGCCTGCCAACGTGATCACAAAGAAAATGCGCATCGTATCCGTGTACACATCATTAGTCGGGATAAGCGCCACACAGACCGGCACCAATATGGTGATCAGCCATTTGATCGCTTCGCTTTTATTAAAGCCTTGCGTAATATTAGTCATTATTTTTCCACCTCTTTCAAATTTTCAGGCATTATTGTGGAGAGGCCTTGCCGCCCATGATCGAACTATGGGCAGCAGTCCCTCACTTCTACTAAAATTCTTCCTGCAAGATCTGATAAGCTGGTGCGCCTTCACATTGCGCCGGCATCCTGACACCGCCTAAAACTGCGATAGTCGGAGCAAAGTCTACCTGCCGGATCACCCGATCGGTGTAGCCTGGCTTGAGTCCCGGGCCAGCTGCGATAAAGATCGGCGAAACAGACGTGTCCGCATCGCCCCAAGTGGTGGAAAGCGAATCGCAGTGGTCATAATTGTAGCCTTCTGCCGTCCAATAAACGATATCGCCGCATTCCGGCCCGCTCAGGCCCAAAAGGGCAGCGTCTCTGTTGCGCAGCGCCATAGCGACCACACGTTTGCCAGTCACCTTATCCTTATAGCCATAGAGGTCAGTCATCAGCTGTTCCTCGACCTCATACTGGTCTTCCGGCTCAACGATACCGTGTGGCCAGCGGCCTTTGACATTGATATAGATGTGGTTGCCGCGGTTGGCCACGGCTTTGGTCCGTTCCCAATCGATCTCTCTCAGCTCATTGCCCTCAGCGTCCCGCTTGAGATAGGTGTAGCCCAATTCTTCCATGACCCGCAGGTTGACGCCGGCCATATCGCCGAGCATGGGCGGTACATGGGCCGGGCAGACCTGACCATGGTCAGAGAAGAGCACGATCGCCCAGCCTTCATCCAATAGATGCATCATCTTGCCCAGATAGTAATCCGTCTGGATATAAATATCCTCCATGAACTTCTGGAAATCTTCCGGCGGCAGCTTATTGCACCAGTTGCCGGTCTTCTTATCGCTCATGTAGCGGATGAAGATGTGCTCCTGCAAGTCAATGGCGTGA
>CABVBB010000524.1 GCA_902496505.1 uncultured Peptococcaceae bacterium | reverse complement strand
CGTAGCCCCGATAGACGCCGCGTTCATAGAGCGCCTCGATGGCTGTCCAAGGTTTGAGTTCATCAGCAGGAAAATCCTGCACCATATGCTGGTCATAAATCGGCTTGAGCGCCTCGCGGCTGATTTCTCTGATTTCCATAGTTGATCCCCTGTTTCTGTTCGTTTTTGGGCAGGCGCAGGCCTAAGCCTAACGCCCGCAATTAAATCTATCTTCGCCCCAAGGGCTGCACTTTCCTGTCTGAGCGCGTCTGAAAGGACTACAAAGAGACCATTTCGATGAAGCGCTGGGAAAGCGGCGAGAGCTCGGCGCCCTTTTGGGTGATGTAGCCACACTCCAGGCGGATATCGTCTTTGAGCTGGATCTGCTTGAGTTCATCGGCGCGGTAGTGACTGACTTTGCCAGAGTAGGACATGGTCAGGCCATAACCCATTTTATTCAGCAGCCGCTCGTAATAGAGATCTTTGTTGTATTCGTGGACCAGCTCAGAGGTGTTGCCGCAAGCACTGAGCATGGCTTGGGTGTCGGTGATATTATCGGCATTATACAGGTAAGCAATGCACGTTTTGTCACTGAGCTCACGCAGATAGACGGGCGTATCCTGCGGCAGGAAATCTTTGTGGCATTCGACGCAGGAGACGACGGTCTTGCAGACATGGAACTGACAGCCGCCCGCTTCGATCTGCGCCAAGATATCCGTGGTGGGCTGACCGTTGACCATAGCGTTGAAGCCAAAGGCGATCTCCGCATCACCTTGCAGCAAATGACGCATACATTTTTCCATAGAGCTGGTATAGGCAAAATGGAGATCGACGTGGGGATTTTCCTTCATGTAACGGCTGATGATCTCGCCCATGTATAACGGGATGATGCAGGGCGTAATGGGCAGGAAGAGTTCTCCGGTGAGGGGATTTTGCTCCGCGCGGATCTGGCGCAGCTGTTCCAAATACGCTTTGGTGCAGCCCACCAGCTTTTCCCCAGCCTCAGTGAAATAAACGCCCTTGCCCGTCCGTAAAAGGAGCGCACAGCCCATCTCCGTTTCCAAACATTTGATGGCTGCGCTCAGCCCCTGCTGCGAAATATGGATATTCTTACTCTGGGCGTTGAGAGACAGCCCAGGGGTGATCTTGCACAGATAGGCCAAATGTTCCAGTTTCATCGCCTTGTCACCGCCTTTCTTTCCTTTTATTATAAGCAGCGGCTGATCATGGTGCAAGCAAACTTACAAAAGTTTTTTGTAAAAAGGTGGTGATCCATCAAAATCCCCCTGTTTTACAAACGCTCTGGCGGCGTGTAACATATAAGTATATTCCATACATTTTATCAAACGTGAGGAGGATCTATTATGTTACAACGCAAAGCCGCAACCGAAAAACTCCTGTTACTGGGTCTGGACGGTCTCGATCCCAGACTGACCCGCAAATATGTGGATCAAGGGATCATGCCTAATACCAAAAAGATCATCGAAGCCGGCGCTCAGCGTCACGACTTGGTCATGCTGGGCGGCCATCCCACCGTCACGCCGCCGATGTGGACCACTATGGCCACTGGCTGCTACGCTAATGTGCACGGCATCACCAGTTTCTACCGCCAGTCCAAGACCGACCTGGACGCCATCGAATACAATATGGATTCCCGCAACTGCCAGGCTGAGCAATTATGGAACGTTTTTGCTGAAGCGGGCAAGAAAACGCTGGTCTGGCACTGGCCGGGCAGCGCTTGGCCGCCATCTTCTGACAGCCCCAACCTCTACGTCGTGGATGGTACTGCTCCAGGCAGCGTCAACATGTCCACTGCGCAGGTCGAAGGCGAATCGGTCTTGGGCGCCAACGCCGCTATCCAAGAACTGAAATTTTTGCCCAAGATGGCTTCTGACGCCGTTGCTCCCTGCGTCATCGAAGATTTGGACGTTGCCAATGACGATGCCATGGACTTATCCGAACAGACCAAGCCAGGTGCGCTGATCAAGACCTACATTTTGAACGGTGCTATGGGCATGGGCCTCACCGAAGGCATCAATATGCCCTGCGACGCTGTCCAATCCCCCATCAAAGACGCCGAAGGCTGGGCCAATGCTCCTGCCGGCGCCAAGGAATTCACCGTCCTCTTAGGCGGCGGCTTCATTCGCCGGCCGTCTCTGATCCTCAAAAATGATGAAGGCATCTACGATCATGTGGCCATGTATAAGAGTAAAAAAGATACCGAGCCGCTGGTCATCCTGCCTGTGAACAAAATGGTCTACAACGTCATTGACGAAGGCTACAAAAACGACAAACGCTATACAGTCAACCGCAACTTCAAGATCCTCGAGCTGACGCCAGACGGCAGCAAAGTCCGCATGTACATT
>CABVBB010000523.1 GCA_902496505.1 uncultured Peptococcaceae bacterium | reverse complement strand
CACCGCCAATGCCTTCGCCGAAGACATGGCCAAAGCCCTGCTCGCCGGCATGAACGACCACGCCTCCAAACCCATCGACTTCCCCCGCCTGCTGGCCCTGATGGCACGCTATGTTCGGAAGTGAGTGCGCCAGCGCCTGAGCAGAGCACACAAAAAAGCCGGAGACCGCACGGTTTCGGCTTTTAGCATAGAGGAGAACGATCGTGATCAGAAAATTAGAAGACGCCGATATCGACCAGGTCATGCAGATCTGGCTGAACGGCAATAGAGAAGCCCACCCCTTCATCGCTGAGCAATACTGGCTGGACAATTTTCCCCTGGTACAGTCCCAGCTGCCGCAGGCAGAAGTCTATGTTTGGGACGCAGAAGGCGCTGTATTAGGCTTTATCGGCCTGGAAGAAGCGCATATCGCCGGGATCTTTGTAGAGCAGAAGCACCGCTCGCTGGGCATCGGCAAACAGCTCCTGGCACACGCCAAAAAAGACCACAGCAGCCTTTCCCTAAGCGTATATCAGCAAAATAAACGCGCAGTCGATTTCTATCACCGCGAAGGATTTGTGGTGAGCGCAGAGGGCGTAGATGACCAAACGGCCATGGCCGAATACACCATGACCTGGTCAAAAGATATGAGCTGATAGACAAATCAGCGCTTCCTATCAAGCGGCTGGGATTTTATGTGCCCATCGTCCTTTTGTTGTATGGCCTTGTGGTGATCATAGCGGTACAAGATCATCTGCCCCTATAAATGCTTGCAAAAAAAAGAGCCGGATGCAAACGCATCCAGCTCTTTTTTTATGATCTGATCTACTTGAACAAGATATTGGCGATTTGATAGCCAATGACTGTGTAGACGATGATGGCGATGAAGACCATCGGCACGAACAGCTTGAGGATCTGGCTGTAATCCACCAAGTCCTTCTGGGCATGGAGCATGCCGCAGTAAGGGGAAGCTGCCGGTGTCAAGAGGGCCACGAATACCATCATGCAGATGGACATGCAAAGTACCGTGGAGTCCACGCCGGGATACTGATCAGCAAAGGCGATGACCACAGGGATGAGGACAACGGCCATGCCGGCGTTGTTGGCAAAGTTGGTGGTGATCAAAGCGAAGGCTAAGATCAAGAAGACGAAGACGATATCCGGCTTGCCGCCCAGGAGAGGCTGCAGGGCCTGGATCAAGAACGGCTTGATGCCTGTCGAAGCATCGGTCATTGCGTTGCAGGCGTAGAGCGCTGCGGCTACTAAGAAGAAGATATCCCAGTTGAAGGATTTTTTGGCGATGCCTTTGAAGTTCATCATCGGTGCGCCGTTATACGGCAGGATCATCAGTGCAGCGGTGCAGATGATGGTCACGCCCAGGATGCCGATATTGGACAAGAAGGCGATGAAGGGGATGGTCTTGGGCAGGAAGTTTGGTGCGATCAAGGCCAAGACGTAAACGACGATCATGATGAAGAAAGCGAGCTGCTGAGCATTCATTTTGGGCAGTTCTTCCTTGGTCAGTTCAGCGACTGTGATCTTTTTGAAGCCCTCAACGTCTGGGCGCAGGACGAAGCGCACGAAGAGGACGAAGCAGATCAAGAGGATGACGCTCATGATGAAGTTGTAAGCAATGTAGCTGCCGTAGTTGACAGCGATGCCGGTGACCTTTTCGTAGGCGCTGACGATGATGTAAGAGGCGCCCTTAAAGGGGAACATTGGCTGGCCCAAAGTAGCTGCCAAGTACACGCCGCAGATCAAGGTGTAAAAGATCTTGTCGCCCCGTCCATAGCCGAAGCGTCCGCTGATCTCGATAGCGATCGGCCAGAGGATGAGCATAGCGGCCATTGGGTTGGTCAAGCCGGAAATGATGTAAGAGCAGAATAAGAAGATGAACAAGAAAACAAAAGGACGGCCTTCTAAAAGTTTGATCTTCATGAAAAAACGCGCCATGTACTTGGTGCAGCCGACGTACTCCACACCGGCGAAGAGGACCATACCTAAGATCAGCACGATGACCGTCTCAGAACCAAAAGCATTCAAAAAGAGGTTCTTGACAGCGGCGTAGCCTTTGAGCTCAGGCACGAAGCCCGAGATGGAGATGATCAACAGACCGAGCAAGCTGGGCCAGATGCTGTCCAGTGCTGACCATAAATACACCATGCCGATGAATACGCCCAAAACGGTCATGCCCACCTCAGTGATGGGTTCCCACGGCCCCAAGCGGGGTACGATGAACATCAAGCACATGCCGATCGCCAGATGCAGCCAATACGTCCAAGGCATTTTTTTTCTTAGTCACTTCTGTTGCCATAATTTTGTTCCCTCCAGTTAAAATCAAAATGAGTCAGTATAATCCAAATAAAATATCAACAAAG
>CABVBB010000522.1 GCA_902496505.1 uncultured Peptococcaceae bacterium | reverse complement strand
GTGGGTCACCACCAGCATGGTCATGCCCTCCTTGGCCAGATCTTTCATGACGTTCAGCACCTCGCCCACCAGTTCCGGGTCTAAGGCCGAGGTCGGCTCGTCAAAGAGCATGATAGCCGGCTTCATCGCCAGAGAACGGGCGATCGCCACCCGCTGCTGCTGACCGCCGGATAAGCGGGACGGATAAACGTCGGCCTTGTCCGCCAGACCGACCTTGTTCAAAAGGTGCCTGCCTTCTTTGATAGCCTCTTCCCGCGGCATCTTCTTCACATGGATCGGCGCTTCGATGACATTTTCCAACACCGTCATGTGCGGAAACAGATTGAACCGCTGGAAGACCATGCCGATCTCCGAACGCATGCGGATGATATCTTTCTCACTGACGCGGCCCTTGACGGCCCCCATCAATTCACCGGCTACATAGATCTCTCCATTGGTCACCCGCTCCAGGCAGTTGATGCAGCGCAGAAGCGTGCTTTTACCTGAACCAGACGGCCCGATGATGACCACCACTTCGCCCGGTGCCACCTGAAAATTGATCCCTTTCAATACTTGCAGCGGGCCAAAATTTTTATACACATTTTCTACTCGGATCATGGCACGCCTCCTACTCTGCTTTCGCCAATTTATTTTCCAGCATACCGAAGACTACGGTAAACACGGTATTGAGCATCAAAAAGATCACGCCCGCACAGACATAGAGCTCCAGCGGCTTGAAGCTTGTTCCAGCCATGAGCTGGGCTGTACGCAGGACTTCGGTCACGGTGATGGTCGAAGCCAAAGAGGTATCCTTGAGCAAGCTGATGAACTCATTGCCCATGGGCGGCAAAAGTCTGCGGTACGTCTGCGGCAAAATGATGCGCCGCATAGCCTGCGCTTTGGTCATCCCCAAAGAGACCGATGCTTCCATCTGCCCCTTGTCAATGGACTGGATGCCTGCGCGGATGATCTCCGCGATATACGCCCCGCCGCACAAACTGATACCGATAATGGCCGCCACCTTTGGCGGCAGATAGATCTTAAACGCCAACGACACGCCGAAAAAGATGATGAACAGCTGTACCAAAAGCGGTATGCCGCGGAAAACCCAAGTATACACTGAGCCCAGATATTTGAGCACACTATAATGGCTGATCTTCATCAGCGCGATCAAAAGTCCGATCAGCGTACCGAAAAAAATGCCGCAGATCGCCAATTCCAGCGTCACTGGTATCATTTTCAGCAAAGAAGGCAGTGCTTTCCACACATACGCCCAATCCCAGTGAAAATGCGTGACGCCTGACGGCAGCGCCAGACTCACGCCTAATAATCCCCATGCTCCCATTACGATTCCTCCACTTGCTTGTCATTTGGCCGCCCAAAGGCTGCCCTTATGTAAATGAACCGCAAATGCTCTCCATCTGCGGTCCATCGCCAAAAACCCCGTGCGGGCTTTTATTGTCCTTACTGGCAGTTAATCCTGTACGCCCTCAGTGATATCGATGCCGATCCACTTCATAGACAGCTCTTTCAAAGAACCATCAGCGATCAATTCATCCACAGCCTCCTGCAATTTGGCCTGCAGATCGTCATCCTCTTTACGTACAGCAATACCGATCTTTTCTGTATCAGAATCTGCGCCCTTTTCGATCACGGTATCGCCCACGATCTTAAAGGTGCCATCCTCAACGATACTGACAGCGGTGAAGCTGTCCGCAATGATCGCATCCAAACGGCCGCTCTGCAGATCCAGCACAGCTGCTGGGAACTGCGGATAGCCTAAGAGATCCTTGCCATCCTCAAAACCATAGCTCAAAGCCGCTTTAGCGCCAGTAGAACCCGTCTGGCTGCCGATGGTCTTGCCCTTCAGATCCTCGATGGTCTTGATGCTGTCCGCATTAGGATCATCGCTTCTGACGATGATGACCTGGGTGGCTACGCCATAAGGTACGAAATCTGCTTCCGCTTTACGCTCCGGCCACATGTTCATGCCGGAGATGATTACATCAAAGTGACCAGACTGTAGACCAAGAACGATGCTATTCCAGTCATACGGTACAAACTCAAACTTCACGCCCAATTTCTCGCCAATCATATTGGCCATGTCGATATCAAAGCCTGTCAGCTCATTGGTATCCGGATCATGGAAGCCCATCGGCTCATAAGAATCATCCAAGCCCACTTTGATCACACCGGCTTCTTTGACTCTATCCCAAGACCCATCGCCCTGGGTTTGTTGCTCCTCCTGCTTTGGTGCATCCCCTTGCGGTGCTTGCGCCGGCTGATCCGCCTTGCTGCCACAGCCTGCCAAGACCATGGTCACGCTAAAGACCATGAGCAGCAGCATTGCCATTTTCTTCTTCATGTCAAACTCCCCTTCGCTTATGGTAGAATAA
>CABVBB010000521.1 GCA_902496505.1 uncultured Peptococcaceae bacterium | reverse complement strand
CGGAGGTGTGGAAATGGATGTATCGTATTATGCCCAGGGGCGTGTGGAGATGCTCAAGCGCAGAGCGCAGCGCTGTGTCTGTAAACATTGCGGCGGTAAGCTGAGCTTAAAGCGCATCATTTTCAGTGAGCAGGACGATGCTCGTATCGAGATCTACTGTGATCACTGCGAGCGCATCGAATTTGGCGTGGAGCAAGAGATCTATGCGAATGCAAAATATTTTGTTGAAGAGCTGCAGTTCAACTGTTTTTCTGATCTTGATGCCAATGAATTGACCAAAGGCATGAATATCGCTAAAGTTTGTGAGATCATGAGCTGGGGCGATAAACGGTTAGGGATGCTTTGTGAGGATGGCTTCTCCGTCCCCATAAAGCCAGTGGAGGATCTGGCTGGCGCCAGCATCATTTTGGATAATGCAGATCTTTTGCGGCTCAAAAGTTTTTTTGGCGATGAAGGCGGTGAGTAGAGAATGGACACCCTAGCGATCGATATGGAAAATATTTGTGTCAAAGCAGGGCTGCATTATCTGCTCAAGGACATCAGCTGGCAGGTCAAACCGGGCGAACACTGGGTGGTCTTTGGCAGAAATGGCTGCGGCAAAACCACCCTGCTCAGCATAGCGGCAGGCTATAAGCCAGCAACGAGCGGTAAGGTGACCTTTTTTGGCCAACGATTGGATGAGCAAAATATTTTGAACGTGCGCAAACGTATCGGTTGGGTGAGCAGCTCCTTTTTTGATCGTTTTTACAAAAACGAATCGCCCCTAGAGATCATACTGTCCGCTAAAAGCGGGACGTTCGGCTTGGATAATACCCTCAATGACGGCGATATCAAGCTGGCGAAATGGCTGCTGGCTCAATTCGGCTTGACAGAACGCGCTGGTCATCGCTATGGTGCCATGTCGAAAGGCGAGCGGCAAAGTGTTTTGATCGCCAGAGCCTTGTTTACCATGCCCGATATATTGATCTTAGATGAGCCATGCTCTGGTCTGGATCTGGTGGCCAGAGAAAAATTGTTCCGCTTGATCGAGCGGATAGCCAAAGACAGCTCGATCACGATCTTGTACGTGACGCATTACGCTGAAGAGATCCTGGATTGCTTTGAGCACACCCTGCTCTTGCGCCGCGGACGGGTATATGCCCAGGGGGCGACTGAAGAGATGATCAGAGAGGATATGCTGAGCGCATTTTTAGAGACGCCGGTCACCATCAAGGCTTGCTGGCAGAAGCGTCTCCTCCTTGAGCAGACAGCAGGAGAGATGGGCGGGTGTTCTTATGAACGATAGACAAGCGTATGAATTTGAAAACCGCGATATCAAGCAGGCTGCCTCAGTGAGCCGTATGGTCGAACTGGGCAAATTCCCCCAAGAGTTTACGGCGTATGGCTGCAGTTTTTGGGAGAGCGGCCAGCAAAAATACTTTGTCAGTGCCCAGGCAGAGACGGTGTATGATTTCATTTATGCCCAGGGGCAGCGGGCGCATTGCCCCACCGTCTGTGAGGTACTCGATCGCTTTTTCTTAGTACCAGCTGGCTGCAAAGATTATTTTGCCCAGAAGGTCAAGCTGGAACTGGCTGAGCAGCTTCAGGAACATTATCCAGAAGGCTTTATGCGTGAGATTAGTCACTTTGCCGAACGCTATGCCAATGATGACGCAGAACCCATCCTGAGCCATTTGCAGAAACGGCTTTGGGGCAAATTCCAGGCGGATGATCTTCAGCTTTTTGGGGCTTTGACCGAACGGGCCTATCGGCGCAGGAATCTGTTGCCCCAGACCTATGAGCAGTATAGAAGCTGGCTGCAGGGTCAGCTGCACCAGATCGCTGATGATGCGGCAGTCAAAGATATCTTTGAAAAAACACTCTATGGGGTCGTTTATTACAATCAAGCTGGGCGGCGCATCAGCTATTTCAATGCCGACCGGGCCACCCTGTACCGACGTATGGAAGCGGCAGAAGCCCAGTATGGTCTGGTCAGTCCGCTCTTTCAAAAAACATACTGGTACAATTATCAGTACCGACTGTATGATGTTCGCCAAGATTTTGCCCGCTATCTTGACGATCTGTTGGATGAGACTTATTTTGCTTATTTGCAGGCGGTGCTGGCACTACCTAGTGCTGTGGCTTTAGCGGACTACCGCAATCTTTGCCAAAAAATGCTGGCAGACTATGGACAGCAGACAGCAGCCACCCTTGAGCGCTACGGCCTTTGGTGGGGAACAGCCGCAGCACTTGCTGCTCCCCAATAATAAAAACGGGGCTTTCGCAACAAATCCCCCAAAAACTAAACAAAAAAGGAACAGCCGGACTTGCGCAGTCCGGCTGTCAGGCTGTCGACAAAAGCGCTCGGCTCCAAAAAGGCGTCGCACGTCGTCGTTG
>CABVBB010000520.1 GCA_902496505.1 uncultured Peptococcaceae bacterium | reverse complement strand
ACAAACGACTGCAGATCATTGTAGACTGTCGAATCCTTTTCAGCCAGCGTCTGGATCTTGCGCAGAAAATCCCGATCAAAGGCTGCCAGCAGTTCTTCTGTTTGGTCGTCTGTATAGCCCAGCTCATGTGCATGGGCATAAACAAACTGGATCGTCTCATTTTGTAAGACGAATTCATTGGCTCGGATATAACTCACACCATTCACCTCGATTCCTCAAACTTACTCATAGTGACGCTTGACTTTGGCAATGGGGATATTGACTTCCAGCATAGCGATCTCGTCGCGGCTTTCCATTTGGACATCCAGCCCGGCTTCGTCAATATCCATATATTTCGAGATGACCTCGATGAGATCCTTGCGCAGATCCTCCACCATTCCTGGGGATAAACTGGCTCGGTCATGGATCAAAACCAGCTGCAGGCGTTCTTTGGCCACATCCTTGCTGCTTTTTTTATCGCCGAAAATCTTCTGTAACAATCCTGCCATAAGAACACCTCCTTAACTGAAAAAGAGTTTTTTAAGCTTGGAGAAAAAGCCTTCCTCCACATCCAGATTCATCAGGGGGACTTCTTGACCCATGATGCGCTGTACGATATTGCGGTAAGCCTGTCCTGCCTGGGAATTTTGATCCAAAACAGCCGGTTCGCCGCGGTTGGTGGAGATCACGATGCTGTCATCATCCGGCACAACGCCCAGTAATTTGACGGCCAGAATCTCCAGCATATCGTTGACATCCATCATATCGCCCTGCTTGACCATATTGGGACGCACCCGATTGACGATCAGCTTAGGATCTCCCAGACCATTTGCCTCTAAAAGTCCGATGATCCGGTCCGCATCACGAACAGCCGATACTTCTGGATTGGTCACGACGATCGCCCAATCTGCTCCAGCAATGGCGTTTTTGAAGCCCTGCTCGATACCTGCCGGACAGTCGATGACCACATAATCGAACTCTTCCTTCAGCGTCTGGCACATCTGACGCATCTGCTCTTCTGTCACTGCATTTTTATCTTTAGTCTGTGCCGCAGGCAGCAGATAAAGATTTTCAAAGCGCTTATCCTTGATCAGGGCCTGCTTCAATTTGCAGTTTTCATGCGCCACATCCACGATATCATACACGATGCGGTTTTCCAGACCCATGACGACGTCCAGATTGCGCAGACCGATATCGGTATCCATCAAAACCACTTTTTTTCCCTGCGCGGCCAGACCTGTGCCGATATTTGCTGTCGTCGTCGTTTTGCCGACGCCGCCTTTACCTGATGTTACAACGAATACTTCACCCATCATATTCCCTCCTAGTTCAACTGACATGCTTCGATGACCACTCTATTGTCGATAATGCGCGCCATCTCTGGGCCGCTGGTCTCTGTCACTTCATCATCCGGTGCTCTGGCAATAAAATCTGCGATGCGCAGCTGGATAGGCAAGAGCTTCGTCGCGTAAACGATGGCATTGCTGTTGCCGCCTGCGCCTGCATGGGCGATGCCCCGCATAGTGCCCAGGATCAAGATATGCCCTGTCGCTGTAAGCTCTGCTCCTGCATTGACATCCCCAATGACGATCAGTGTCCCGTCAAAATTGAGGCTCTGCCCTGAACGGATATTTTTGCGGATGATCAATGCTCCGCCATCAGCCAGATACATTTCCAAAGGATGCTGGCTGCTGCCGAGCGTATCAGCGATCACCTCAGCAGAAGCTTCTGGACAGAAGGTGACCTCTGCCTCTGGTTCAGCCATCGGCGCTTCCTGCACCTCAGGCTGCGCCAACGGAGTCTGTGGTGCATTGGATACAAACCGCAGCACCGTATGTCCCAGCGACTGCAAGAGGACTTTTAGCGCCAGCTGCTCCCCCTCAGACAACGGATATTCCTTCGTATTCACAATAAGCTTGGTGTGCTCACCCAAAAAATCTCTGGCCTGCCAAAGTTTCTGCACGATGATCTGACACAATGACTCAAACTCAACGCTGCCGTCCAGAACCATCGTAATGCCTTCTTTATTGCCTTTAAATGTCACCGTCTCCATAGTACAACCCCTTCTGCCAGCTTACTGATTTAAAATTATTCTACATCTATCCTGAAAAACCTGCAAATAGCTCAGCGCCTAGCGCAGGCCAAAATATTTCTCAAAGACTTCCTTGCAGACCACACCGCCGGATCCCGAACCGCTGTAGCCGTATTCCATGACCGACACAAAAGCGATCTGGGGATCATCTGCTGGCGCAAAGGCTACGAAGACACCGTCAAAATATTGCTTTTTGCCGATCTTGTAGCCCGCGCCGCCTGGCTGAGAGGTACCAGTCTTGGCCCCGACTTTGATCTCCTTGGGGAAATTCATAAACAGGCTGTACGCTGTACCGCCTGGCTCGGTG
>CABVBB010000519.1 GCA_902496505.1 uncultured Peptococcaceae bacterium | reverse complement strand
CAGGGACACAATTATATGAAGTATTTGAAGCAGAGAGATACCTCTGTTTACAGTGAGGCAGAAGTCAGACAGTTTGCAGAAGCGACCTATGCTCTTACGGATCATTACATCGGCCGTTTCCTGCCCTATCTGGATCAAGGCTGGACGATCCTGGTTTTTTCCGATCATGCGCTGGTCTGTCCGGAACAAACGCCGCATATCCTGGGGGACAATGGCAGCGTCAATCTGGGATTCTTTGTTGATAAAGGCTACACGGTGCTGAAAACCGATGAAAACGGCGTGCCGCTGCTGCAGATCGATTGGTCGAAGACCACAGCTGTGCAGGTGCGGTCCAACAGCATCTACATCAACCTTAAAGGGCGGGATCCGCAGGGCATCGTCGATCCCCTCGATAAATACAAATTGGAAGAACGCATCATCACCGATCTGTATAATTACCGCGATGAGACCACTGGGCATCGTGTCGTAGCGCTGGCGCTGCACAATAAAGATGCCGTGCTCTTGGGACTGGGCGGGCCAAATGGGGCAGATATCGTTTTCTGCATCCATGAGGATTATGTATTTGACCACGGCAATTCTTTATCTACCGCCTATGGTCACGCGGATACGTCAGTTTCGCCGATCTTTATGGCCGCCGGCCGCGGTATCAAAGAGAACTATGTGATCGACCGCTACATCAGAGAAGTGGATGTGGCGCCCACAGCCGCTGTGCTCATAGGTGTCGATTTCCCAGCCCAATGTGAAGGTGCACCAGCCTATCAGATCTTCTCCGAAAAACTTTAAAAAAGTAATTTTAATAAAAACCTTGGGTATATGACCCGAGCATCTTTAAAGGTGCTCGGGCTTTTTAGCGCGTTTAGTTAAAAAAGCTGGGCGCTGATCTTGCCGTTTGGCTTCCTGCATAGTTGGGGCTTTTTGGGGCAACCTATTTTCACAGGATGGACCAATTCATCCGGAAAAAGGAGCGATGAATGTATGGAAAAAACGGCGAACAGCAGCCGCAGGCAATGGTTGGTGGTTATCGGCTGCATGCTGATCCAGGCTGTCCCTTTTGGGGTGGCGTCTAATATCCAGCCGCAGTTTATCAGTTATGTGGTAGAGGGAGAGGGCTTCTCTCTGGCGTCTTTTTCGCTGATCTTCACCATTGGGACGCTGGTTTCGGCCATTGCCTCGCCGGGGATCGGCTACATTTACAATCGGGTCAATCCCAAGCTGATGTATCTGGTGGGCTCGATACTCGCCTGCGGAGGATTTTGGCTTTTTTCATTTGCCCATTCGTTGTGGCAGTTTTATCTGATCGCCGCCATTTCTCAAGTGGGTGTGGCGGTCATTTCGTCCATTGGCGTGCCGATCTTGATCAACGCCTGGTTTGGTGAGGATATGCGCGGCAAGGCCATGGGCATCGCCTTTGCCGGCGGGTCGATCGGCAATATCTTTTTGCAGACGCTGGCAGCGACGGCTTTGGCCAGAGAGGGCTACAGCTGGTCGTACATGATGTTCGGCCTGTTGGGGCTGGTGGTGGGTATCCCAGTGGCGCTGGCGATCATCCGCTATCCGCGGGAGGACGAGCGGACAACGCCTACGCGGACGGAAGAAAAGAGTAAGAAGCAGCCGGTGAATGAGGAATGGGGCTACACGCTGAGCGAGGTGCGTCAGGAACGCTATTTCTGGCTGCTTTTGGTGGCTTTCGTTTTCTTGGGCATCTATATTTCGGCGCTGGCAGTGCAGTATCCGGCGTACCTCAAGGGCCATCTGCAATTGGACCCGACGACCGTGGGCCTGGTGGGCTCGACCTTTGCGCTGTTTTCCCTCTTTGGCAATGTGGGCGGCGGTGCGCTGTTTGACAAATTAGGCCCGGTGCGGGGCATGACAGTAGCGGGTGTCTTGGCGGCCATCGCCTGCGTTTCGCTTTTGGTCACGCCTATATGGCCATGGATGGCCTTTGTCTTTGCAGCGTGCAAGGGTCTGTCGGTCTTTTCTTATATGCTGGGGCCAGCATTTCTAACCGGTTCGCTCTTTGGCCGCAAGGAGTTCGGCGCGATCTTGGGGCTGATCAATCTGGGCTTTGCCGTGGGTTTTGCCAGCGGTTCGACGCTTTTTGGCCTGCTGGTGGATTTTGGCAGCTATACGCTGGCTTGGTCAGTGATGCTTGCCTGCATCATCATCGGCTATATCATGGTGCTCTGGGTGTCTAAGGCTCTGCTGGAGCGGCGGGAAGCCCGCAAGAGCGGGAGGGGATGACCATGAGCGGCGAACGACTGGCCTTTGCCATCGTGATCATGCTGGCTTATTTGATTGAAGGCATCATCGGTTTTGGCGGCACCATCATTGCCTTGCCAGTGGAGGGGATGCTGGTGGGACTAAAATCTGCGGTGCCG
>CABVBB010000518.1 GCA_902496505.1 uncultured Peptococcaceae bacterium | reverse complement strand
GGCCACAATTATGTCCACGCTGATGCTTTGTCCACCACTTTTGGCGAAGGCGAGACCTCTGTATCGCCGATCTTCATCGCTGCTGGTGCCGGCATCAAAAAAGGCTACTATACCACCCGTTACATCCGTGAAGTGGACGTTGCGCCTACCGCAGCTGTCTTAGGCGGCGTCCGTATGCCGAGAGAATGCGAAGGCGCACCTGCTTATCAGATCTTCACCGAGACCTATTGATCACTACGGGGCAGAAAACGCCTGCCGCGTCTTCTGCCCCGATTTTTAATATCCATAAGGGGATGAGCTTATGTCTAAATCGTCGAAATACTGGATCCATTGCGCAATCATGTTGATCATTACTTTCGGCATCGGCGCCCTGCCGCCTTTTGGCGGCGATATCACACCACTTGGCATGGATGTGCTGGGCGTGTTCTTAGGGGTCTTATACGGCTGGACTTTCTTAGGCTTTTTCTGGACGAGCTGCTTTGGCATCCTAGCCTTGGGGCTTACCCAATATTCCACTATCACCAATGTTTTGATCGAAGGCTTCAGCAGTATGGTCGCCTTGCAGGTGCTGCTGCTCTTCATCCTAGTCGCTTATCTCATCGACAGCGGCTTCGTCGAACTGGTCACTGGCTGGTTCATGACGCGCAAAATGGCCAAAGGCCGGCCGTTTCTTTTGATCTTCCTCATCTTGTTCGGCTGCGGCGTCGTCAATATGCTGGGCTTAGGCTTCGGCGGCGTGTTCTTTGTCTGGGCCATCCTCTATGAGATCTTCAATCTCTTAGGCTACAAAAAAGGCGATATGCTGGTCACCTATCTGATTTACGGTGCGGCTATCTGCTGCGCACTGGCCAATGCCGTCTTTCCCTTCGTCACCTTCCCGATCATGTTCAAAGCTTGGCTGGCACCCCTGGGCTATACCGTGCCTGACTTAGGCTGGCTGGCTTGGCAGTTCATTTTCTTTACCCTCTATATGATCGTTTATGTCGCCTTCGGCAAATTCGTCCTGCGTTTGGATGTACAGCCCTTCATCGACCGCGCTGACGAAGTGGCGCAGATCTATCAAGGCAAAAAAGCGACCAAGCAGCAAAAGATCGCCACGGCGATCGTCATCATGTTTCTCATCGTTACGCTGCTGCCCTCCTTCCTGCCCGCCTCCTCAGCACTCAAAGCCTATCTGTCCCAGTACGGCCTGATCGGTGCAACGTTACTCGTCATCGTCGTGACTTCTATCATCCGCCTGAATGATGAACCGCTCACCAATTGGCAGAACAATGCCGCCCACGGCATCAACTGGGATCTGGTCATCATGTTCGTCGCCACCACGCCTATCGCCAATGCTTTGGAAAGTCCGGATTCTGGCATCCTCTCCACGATCTTCGCCTTGGTCATGCCTCTTATCCAAAACATGTCTCCCTTCGTCTTCACAGTCTGCGCTCTGGCGATCTTCCTGGTCTTGACCCAATTCGCGCACAATGTGGTGGTCATCATTGCCTTAGCGCCGACCATTTTATCCATTGCCTCCACCTTAGGCGTCAATGTCGGCCTTTTGGCCGCGGCCATCTGTATCGTCGGCCAGACTGCTTTCCTCACGCCTGGTGCTTCCTCTCCAGCCGCTGCTGTGCATGGCAATACCGCCTGGGTCGACGTCAAGCAAGCCTATATCCTGGGTATCGTCGCCATCGTGCTCTCTTCGCTCTGCGTGCTGGCACTCTACCCCTTAGGTCTGCTTTTATTCTAAGGTTTTAAAAGCAGTCCTCCTGAAACTTTCTGGCATATACTATCATGACCCCATTTCAGGAGGAATGCTTATGTTTCGTTTATCGCGAACTGACCGCAACCATATTACTATAGATGTCTCGGCGCGCAAGCTGACGCTTTTTCAGGGTGACACGGTCCTGGGCACCTATCCCATCGCTATCGGCAAATCATCCACGCCGACGCCGCTGGGGCAGTGGCAGGTGGTCAACAAAAAGATCCTGCGTGATCCGTCGGTTTTCGGCAGCCGCTGGATCGGTCTCAGCGCGCCCAGCTACGGCATCCATGGCACCAACAACCCGGCCTCTATCGGCACGGCGGCATCTTTGGGCTGCATCCGCATGCACAACCGTGATGTGGAGGAAGTTTTTCCCCAGGTCTCTATCGGTACGCCGGTGCTCATCACGAATGGCACCTCTGCCGCTGCTAAAGGCCACGGCAAGACCTACACCGTGCGCCCAGGCGACACGCTCTGGCAGATCGCCCACACCCACCAGATCAGTCTAGACGCCCTCATGGCCGCCAATCCTACCGTCTCGCCGCATAATCTGTTTGCCGGACAGACGGTGCTGCTGCCGTAATACAGCAAAGCCCCGCTGAATATAGCGGGGCTTTGCTTATCATATGAC
>CABVBB010000517.1 GCA_902496505.1 uncultured Peptococcaceae bacterium | reverse complement strand
GGTTGTATGTTAGCGCGTTTAAAGGAAGATATCGAGGTGGTCTTTGACCGCGATCCAGCGGCGAAGAGTGTGGTAGAGGTATTGCTCAATTATCCGGGGCTGCACGCTATCTGGTTCCACCGGCTGAGCCACAAGCTGTACCTCCAGAAACATTTCACGCTGGCGCGGTTCATCTCTCAGGTGGCGCGGTTTTTCACCCAAGTGGAGATCCATCCCGGTGCGACCATTGGCCGAGGGCTTTTTATCGACCACGGTGCGGGCATCGTCATTGGTGAGACGGCGGAGATCGGCGACGATGTCACGCTTTATCAAGGCGTGACGTTGGGCGGTACCGGCAAAGAAAAAGGCAAGCGCCATCCGACCATAGGCAATAACGTGGTCATTTCCAGCGGAGCCAAAGTATTAGGCTCTTTCAGTGTGGGCAATAATGTAAAGATCGGCGCAGGCGCTGTGGTGCTCAAGGAAGTGCCGGACAACTGCACCGTCGTCGGCATCCCGGGCCGCATCGTGGTCAAGGACGGCCAGCGCATCAAGCAGGATGAAGAACTGATCGCCAAGCATCAGGCGGATCTGGATCACAACTGCCTGCCGGACCCGGTGGAAGAAACCTTAGAACGGTTGGAAGACCGTTTGAAACGATTGGAAACTAAAATGAAGCAAATGGAGGAAGAACAAGCATGACAAAGTCATCTCTGGTGGTCTACAATACCTTGGAGAATGCCAAAGTGCCCTTTGAACCGTTGGTGGAGGGCAAGGTCTCCATGTATGTCTGCGGACCAACTACGTATAACTATATCCATTTAGGCAATGCCCGGCCCATCGTGGTCTTTGACACCATTCGCCGCTATCTCACGTACAGCGGCTATGAGGTCACCTATATCCAAAATTTCACCGACGTGGACGACAAGATCATCAAGCGCGCCCACGAAGAAGGGGACGACCCGATCAAGCTGGCTGCCCGCTATATCGATGAATTTTTTAAAGACGTACAGGCGCTGAATGTCCTGCCGGCCACCGTTTATCCCAAGGTCAGCGAGCATATCCAAGAGATCATCGCCTTTGTGGAAAAATTGGTGGATGCTGGCTATGCCTACCCCATTGACGGGGATGTCTATTTCTCCGTGCGCAAATACCCTGAGTATGGCAAGCTCTCCGGCCGGTCACTGGACGATATGCAGGCCGGTGCACGGGTAGAGGTCGATACGCGCAAAGAGGATCCTATGGATTTCGCTCTGTGGAAGAGCGCCAAGCCCGGCGAACCGGCCTGGGATAGTCCTTGGGGCCCGGGACGACCTGGCTGGCATATCGAATGCTCGGCCATGAGCCTCAAGTATTTAGGTGAGCAGTTCGATATCCATGGCGGCGGGCAGGATTTGATCTTTCCTCACCACGAAAATGAGATCGCTCAGACCTGCAGCCTGACGGGGAGACCCATGGCCAAATATTGGCTGCACAATGGCTTCATCACCATCAATAAGGAGAAAATGTCCAAGTCGCTGGGCAATTTCTTCCTCTTGCGCGATATCCTGGCGAAATTCGATCCGCAGACAGTGCGTTTCTATCTGCTTTCTGTGCATTACCGCAGTCCGCTGGATTTTGACGACGAAAAGCTGGAAGTGGCCAGAAAAGGTCTGGAACGGCTGAAAAATGCTTATCTGGCTTTGGAAAGCGGTCTGCGCATGACTGCTCCTGATGCTGATATGGCGGTGCGGGATGCGCTGCTGGCAGAGGTGGCGCAGGCTGAAACGGCTTTCCAGGAGGCGATGGACGATGATTTCAATACGGCACTGGCTATTGCCAGCCTCTTCGATCTGGCCAAGGCCGTCAATACGTATATGAAGCAGAGCAAATTGGACGCTGACGCGCTAGAGGCAGCCAAGGCCGCCTTTGACCGGCTGCTGGGCGTCATCGGCATCGATTTTGCGCCTAAGGAAGAGGCAGACGGCGAACTGATCACGCAGATGATGCAGGTCCTGCTCACCCTTCGTCAAAACGCCCGCAGCGCCAAAGATTTCGCTACGGCCGATTTCCTGCGGGATGCCTGCAAGACGGAGGGCCTCGTCATCGAGGATACGCCGCAGGGCATGAGTTGGAAATGGGCTGGGGAAGCAGCTGAAAGCGCCGATGGCATCATGCAGGCCATCATCGCCGTGCGCAAAGCTGCCCGCGCCAATAAAAATTACGCCCTGGCCGACGCCATCCGCGATGGTCTGGGTCAAGCGGGGCTGATCCTGGAGGATACACCGCAGGGTACCAGCTGGAAAAAGCTTAAATAGACAAGATCGATTCAGGCTGTCGACAAAAGCGCATCTCGTCGTTGCAAAACCTTGCCAAAATCCTCACGACCGTCTAGGTCGCTCCGGTTTTAGCAAGGTTTTGCGCCTAGA
>CABVBB010000516.1 GCA_902496505.1 uncultured Peptococcaceae bacterium | reverse complement strand
TGTCACTGGTCTCGTAAAAATTCTTCTCCAGTCCCAAACGGTCGCTGATGCTGCGGATATAGCTGAGCCCCATCTGCGCCGATTCCTTCATGACGTCGCCTAATTGGCCGGTCAATTGGAGCGTGCCTTTGCCGGGCATGACATTGGCTTCGATCTGCAAGATCTCGCCGCCTACGGAGGTCCAAGCCATGCCGGTGACCACACCGATGTCATCCTGCTCTTCGGTCATGCCGTAATGATAGCGCGGCTTGCCCAAAAAGCTCTGCAAGTTCTGCTTGGTCACGCGAATGGACTGCTTGCTGCCGGTCACCACTTCACGGGCGGCCTTGCGGCAGATCGAAGCGATCTGCCGCTCCAGCTGACGCACGCCTGCCTCACGGGTATAGTAGCGCACGATATCCTGGAGCGTATTCGTAGAAATGAAAAGCTGCTCCGGCGTCAGGCCGTTTTCGGCGATCTGCTTGGGCACCAAGTAACGCAGAGCGATCTGCACCTTTTCATCTTCGGTATAGCTGGAGAGCTCGATGATCTCCATGCGGTCCAAAAGCGGTTCAGGTATAGTATGCACCGAATTGGCGGTGGTGATGAACATGACTTTGGACAGATCCACCGGCACTTCGATAAAATTGTCGCTGAAGCTGTTGTTCTGCTCGGGGTCCAAGACTTCCAGCAAAGCAGAAGCTGGGTCGCCGCGGAAATCAGAGGTCAGTTTGTCGATCTCATCGAAGAGGAAGACCGGATTGGCAGACTTGGCATCCACCAAGCCGCGCACGATGCGGCCAGGCATAGCGCCCACGTACGTCCGGCGATGACCGCGGATCTCTGCTTCATCCCGCACGCCGCCTAAAGACAAGCGCACGAAATTTTTGTTGAGCGAGCGGGCGATAGAGCGCGCCAAGGACGTCTTGCCCACGCCGGGAGGCCCGACCAAGCAGATGATCGTGCCTTTGGCATCTTTTTTCAGATTGCGCACAGCCAAAAATTCCAAAATGCGCTCCTTGACTTTTTCCAGACCATAATGATCTTCTTCCAAAACAGCCTCACAGGCTTTGATATCCAGCTGATCTTCCGTATAGACGCCCCAAGGAATATCCAAAAGCCAATCCAAATAGCTGCGGGACACGCCGTATTCCGGCGACATGGTGGTCGTCCGAGCCAGGCGGTTGGTCTCCTTGATGGCTTTTTCCCGCACATCGTCGGGCATTTTGGACGCATTGATGCGTTCCTTATACTCCTGGACGTCGGCCGCACGGTCCTCGCCCTCGCCTAATTCTTCACTGATGGCCTTGATCTTTTCCCGCAGATAATATTCCTTCTGCGACTGGTCCATCTGTTTTTTGACCTGATCATTGATGCGGATCTCCAGCTCCGCCAGCTGTGCTTCCTTGACTAAAATGCCCAGCATAGCCTCCAGCCGTCTGCGCAGTGTCTCTGCTGCCAAGAGCGTGTATTTGTCTTCCAAAGAGACCATCAGATAAGCCGCCATCATATCCAGCCGCTTGTCCAGGTCATCGGTCTCCGTGATACGCTTGAGATTATCCGGCGTCAGCTTACCCAGCCGTTTGCTGTAAGCCTCGAAGCCCTGCATCACTGAGCGCAAAAGCGCGATCCGTTCATCCTCTTCGCAATCATCGACCCATTGGCACTCTTCATAATGGGCCAGCAAATAGGGCTGATCCTCGACGAAATCAGTGAGCCGCACCCGTCTGATGCCGCGCACCAAAATGCGCAGACCATCGGCTGGCAGCTGGATGACCCGTCTGATCTCGGCTATGACGCCGTAATCGTACAGATCTTTTGGCGTCGGTTCCTCCACCTTGGCATCACGCTGCGGCACCAAGAGCACCATTTTGTCGCCGTCATTGGCGGTGCGGATAGCTAAGAGCGACTGCATCCGCCCCACATCCAAATGGCTCTCCATATACGGCATGATCACGGCGCCCCGCAGCGCTACCACTGGGCAGGCGGCTTCTGCGGCTTCCACTGCTTCAGCTTCTACTTCTACTTCTGTTTCTGCTTCTGCTGGCAGATCATCTATTTCTGTTGTTGTTTCCTGATCTAAGGGATTCATTTCTTCTGTCATCGTGTTTCCTTCCTTTCTGCATAAGGTGACCAGTTAATCTATAGTGTATCGATTATCCGCCTTTTTTGCAAGGTTTTATTTATTTTCCGCCGGATGAATAGCGTAAAATTGCGGAAGACTTTATTATTTTCCTGCCGGAGGGTCAAAAAACCTGCCTGATCTGCCAACTTTCCTGCATACAGATGACTTTTTGCCCCTTAGTCACCGTTCTGCCAACACAGACCTGACTGCTCTATGGTATCTTTTTCAAAACCAGTATCCTTAAAAATCGTACTTGTCTCTTTATGCCCGTGCTATATAATAATA
>CABVBB010000515.1 GCA_902496505.1 uncultured Peptococcaceae bacterium | reverse complement strand
CCGAGCCGTTCAACCAGCCTATCGAGTACGGCCGCTATATTGCGCGGTTAGCCAATATGCTCACTGGCGGCGGGATCATGGTGCAGCGGCTGGGCGATCTCTTGCAGGGGCGGCGCACCGATTGGAGCCGCCTGGAGAAATCCTCCACAGTGCCGACCATGAAGGGTGCCGTGCCGGGCGACTTGAGCTATGTGTTGCCTGCACGCTACTTGACCTCGATCGTGGAGGCGCTCAAAGCCTTCGATAAGATCGCGCCGGGGCTTTACAGCCGCGATACGCTGCTCTACGGCGTGGAGGTCAAATTCTATTCCTCCAAGGTCACCGTGAGCAAGGTGTTCGAGACAGCAGTCGAGGGGCTTTACGCCATCGGCGATGGTGCCGGCATCACCCGCGGACTGATGCAGGCTTCGGTCACGGGCGTAGTCGTGGCGCGGGATATTTGCCGCCGCCGGACCGCAGAAAAACAGGATTAAGCAGCAAAGAGAGCGAATGTAATACAAAATGCTAATTACCGCGGCCAAAAGCCGTTCAACATGAGAAGGACAGTTTTTGCGCCGTGGGTCTATACGTTGTATTGTGAAATCATAAAAAGGGGTTGTCGCTATGCCGGGTTTAGTATTATTAGGCGCCCAATGGGGCGATGAAGGAAAAGGAAAGGTCACCGATTATCTGGCGGAAAGAGCCAGCATGGTCGTGCGCTATCAAGGGGGAAATAATGCCGGCCATACGGTCGTTGTCGGCGATGAAGAATTCAAGCTGCGCCTGATCCCATCAGGCATCTTGTATCCTGACACCACCTGCGTCATCGGCAACGGTGTGGTCATCGACCCGCGGGTGCTGCTCAAAGAATTGGCTTATCTGCAGGAAAAAGGCGTGGACACGTCCAATCTGCGTATCAGCGAGCGGGCGCATGTGATCATGCCGTACCACGTCTTGATCGATACTTTAGATGAAGAAGCCAAGGGCGACAAAAAGATCGGTACCACCAAAAACGGCATCGGTCCCTGCTATATGGACAAATCCGCCCGCATCGGCATCCGCATCGCGGATCTCGTGGATCGGGAAGAATTTGCTGAGCGTCTGCAAAATGTCTTAGCCATCAAAAATAATCTGTTGGTGAAGCTCTACGGCGCAGAACCGATGGAATTTGAGCCGCTCTATGAAGAGTACTGCGGCTATGCTGATCAGCTGAGACAATATGTCACCGATACCTCTCTGCTCATCGATAATACCCTTAAAGAAGGCAAAAATGTTGTCTTTGAAGGCGCGCAGGGCACCCTTTTGGACTTGGATCACGGTACCTATCCGTACGTGACCTCCTCCAATCCTATCGCCAGCTCCGCTTGCGTCGGCGCAGGCGTTGGCCCTATCAATATCACCCAAGTGTTGGGCATCGTCAAAGCCTACACCACCCGTGTCGGCGAAGGCCCCTTCCCCACCGAGCTTTCCGATGAGATAGGCCAAGCCCTCCAGGCTAAAGGCCATGAGTTCGGCACCGTTACCGGCCGTGCACGCCGCTGCGGCTGGATCGATATGGTCATGCTGCGTTATGCTATCCGCTTGAGCGGCATCACCGCCATTGCGCTGATGAAACTCGACGTGCTCGATGAGCTCGAGACCATCAAGATCTGCACCCATTATGAAATGGACGGCCAGCGCGTCGACGCTTTCCCCACCAGCCTGAAAAAATTAGGCCAGTGCCAGCCTGTCTATGAAGAACTGCCCGGCTGGCAGTGCGACACCTCCAAGGCGACCACCTTTGAGGAACTGCCGGAAAACGCTCAGAAATATATCAACCGCATCGAAGAACTGACCGGCGTCAAGGTCAAGATCGTTGCCGTTGGCCCCAAGAGAAGCGAGACCATCATTCGCGAAGATCTGCTCTAAAAAATAGGAAAAGGGATACTTGCCTAAAAAGGCGGGTATCCCTTTTTTGGCGTTAAACGCCAGCGCTATGACAAGCGAGGGACGCTGTCTGATGTCATACGCAAGGGAGCCTAATATATAATCGTAGCATATCGCATTCAAGAACAATATAGGGTATAATGTATTTGGGAAAGATAATAATGAAACGAGATCAGCATAGAAAATATGAATGCTAGGATGTGGTGCTTAATTGAGCATTAATATGGCCTAATAGGAGGTTTAGGTGCTGTTGATGGAGGGGGATGACGAAAGTGTGGAAGAAATGGATAGTGGCAGCCCTGCTTATTGTGTGTACAATATGGGTGGCAATTTTTATAAGTGGGGTGGAAAAACATAAAGCTGCTCAAAAAGAGCTTATAGGCAGTATTTATCATGAGGCGATCAATATATCTATTGTCATGGGCAGCATAGAATATCACGCGACTGCACAGGAGAGCGAAGATTTGTTGTTAAGTGATCTAATAGG
>CABVBB010000514.1 GCA_902496505.1 uncultured Peptococcaceae bacterium | reverse complement strand
CCACCGCGTATTCCGTATCCGGTCTGGTCAGCATGGCGCTGCTGCTCTACTTTTTGCGCCGCAAGCTGGGTCACATGGACGGCCGGCGTATGCTCCAGTCTGCGCTGCAATGTGTGCTGGCTTCGGCCATCATGGCCGCCGCAGTGCTGCTCTTCACCCATTGGAGCGAAGGCGCCTGGGATATGACCAGCAAAATAATGCAGGTGCTGCAGGTCCTCGGCGGCGTGGTGATCGGCGCTGGTGTCTATGGTGCGGCAGCCCTGGCCATGCGCATGGAAGAGACTGAACTGGTGCTGAGCGTTGTCAAACGCAAAGTTGGCAAGCGCTGAAAAATAGATGACGAGCTGTCTGCTGACTGCAGGCAGCTTTTTTGTTGGCTTGATGAGGGGATATGGTATAATGGAGAAGTGAACAGCATGCTATGGACATTTTGAGGAGGGGTAAACATGCAAGGGAAAAAGAAAGTATTAGCGAGTATTTGTCTGGCTGCGTGCTTAGCGCTGCCGATGCAGACGGCGCAGGCCGCGGAGGAATGGCACGCCCTGCCGGCCAGCGGACAAGGCGGTGCGTATATCGACGGCAGTTATTGGCTGTATGATAACGATCTTTTGAGCAATCACGACGGGACACTTTATGTGTCGATGGGCGTTTTTGCTTCCATACTGGAATGTGCTATGCCGAATATCGATTGGGAAAACGGCATCGTGACTTATCAGATCTACAACAGCGAGAGCGAAAGCTATGAAAAGGTGCTGACAGTAGCGGCCAAGGACGGCCAGACGCAGATCTATGCGGACGGCAGTGTGATCCATTGGCAGCATCAGCCCTATTGGCAGGAAAGTATTTACGCAGCAGAGGGCGTACTGCCCAATCTGATGCTGCCGCTGCGCGAGGCCTGCCGGAGTGTGGATATAGCGGTGGAGTATCGGGATGGCATCGTTTTTGTGGGCAAAAGGCATCAGGCTTTGACTGTGCCGGATGCAGCGAGCAGACAAGCTCTTTTGGCCAATATGACCGTCTCTGCGGATGAAGCGGCCGCCAATCCCTATTCGCTTGCGGTGAACAATGGACAGATCATCGCCAGCCATGATTATACAGGGCCCAACTGGCAGGCGCCGCACAAAGGAGAAGGGGCGCTGTTTTTGGCGAGAGCCGAAGAAGGCGGATCGCTCCTGGTGCAGGAATGGCAGTCTGACGGCACTCGTAAAACGCTCTACACCTTGCCAGATCACACAAGCATGGCAAGCTTAGGTAATCATGTGAAGCGTCTGGAGACAGCCGCTGGAGAGGCTTTGCGCGTGGACTTTATCGATTCCGCCCAGAGTCAGTACAGCACCCTTTATCTGATCCAGCCGGATGGCACCCTGAAGCCTGTCCTGGGCAGCAGCCTGTTGGGCAAAACGGTGCTCACCCAAGATCAGCTTTATTATATCCAAAACTGGAATTTCGGCGGCCGCTCCCAGCTTTTGACTGTGCCATTGGCAGGTGGGGAGACCTCATCTAAGCTGGATCGGGAAGACTTATCCTATCAAGATATCACGCTCTTGGATAAAGACCATTTACTGGTCAAAGCGTGGATGAGAGAGGATGAAGCAAAGCGTTTATTCGTGCTGGACTTAGTTAGTGGGCAGTATCAGCCGCTCACCGAGCAAAGCTGGCAGGAATGCGCTGTCGACGGCGACTGGGTCTATGGCCTTGACGCAGCGGATAACTGCATTTATCGATTTCACATAGACGGCAGTGGACTCACTCGACTCACCGAGCCCATCAGCTATTTTGGCGAGACTATGCTGGACGGCGCAGTCGCCTTATATGTCGATGAAGCAGACTGTCTGCATCTGGCAGGCGACCAAAACAAACAGATCTCTCAAGCACCCGTGCAGGAGTGGCAAACCTTCGGCCAGCAGGTCTATTACTGCCAAAGCGGCGCGGCAGCAGGCATCTATGTCTACGACCTGTCTAACGATAAACGTCAGTGCTTAAGAGCTGGCGAATATCGCCAAATAGCCGTGAGCAAGCAAGGTCAGCTGGCCGCAGTCCCGGCAGGCGGCAAAACGATCGTCCTCTACCAGGATGGCGCTTGGCAGGTCATCACACCTGAAGAATGATCCAATAGATACAGCAAAAAACCGCTGGCAAATGTCAGCGGTTTTTTGCTGTGCTTTTTTGGTGAATGAATACGATTTTCAAGCACGCTCTTAAAAAGCGAAGGCTGTCGTGTTGTTGCTGCGACTATCAAGTAATACTTTCTCAAAATAAGCAAGCAAGCTTGTATAAACTTCATCAAGTGGCGTGTCAGAAAAAGTTAAATACCCGAAGGCTATCTTTAAATCATCAATAACAGGAATGAATTTAACCGTTTCAGGAGATGAGTTCGATAAGAAGGGGATGGCAGGTTCAGTAAG
>CABVBB010000513.1 GCA_902496505.1 uncultured Peptococcaceae bacterium | reverse complement strand
GTGCTCACCGTCCTGCACGAATTAACGCCCGCCGCTATGGCGCGCTTCAATGCCCATACGCCTGATGCCCCAAACGTTTATTACCAGAGCTGGGGACTGGCCTTAGGCCGACGTTATCACGATCCAGCCATGGCGCTGACCCGTCGGCTGATCCTGCCGCATGATGGCGAAAACGACGGTTTGGTCGCACCGCAGGCCGCCCGCTGGGGACATTGGCGCGGCGTGCTGGAAGGCATATCCCATCAAGATGTCACCGACTGTCGGCAAAAAACACCTGCCCACTTCCATACGCTCACCTTCTATCAACTCCTAGCCCGCCAGCTGGCCGCTATGGGTTTTTAAAGGCAAAAATAAACGCCCATTCTGCCATTATCCTACCGCAGAATGGGCGTTTTCGCTATAAACTATCCGTTTAAAACCAAATAGGGCTGTTATCTTGAAGCAGCGGCTGGATGGCGTCCAGAGAGATGACAAATTCTTGTGCGCCCATGTAGCCGGGGGCTACTTCGTATTTATCAAAGCAGATCACCAGCTGACCTTTGTCATTGATATAGAAATCTTGATCAGCCTTGATGGCGGCAAAGCCCTGCGGATCGTCAGCACTCTTCAGATCGTAGACTAGGCTGTCGTCGGCCTGCATACGCTGGGTCATCTGCGCTGTGATGTCCTTGCTGATGGCCTGAATGTAGCCGTCATTTTTGAAAAGTCCGGCCAGCGTAAGCAGCTTATGGTCTGTCTTGCTCACATTGTAATAGCTGCGCTCATACGAGTCGGAACCTGCGGCTTGGCTTTCTGCTGCCTCAATAGTCAAGATCTGCGCTGTATCAGTCTTGATGGTGTAGTCCATGTTCAGGGCAAAATGGGTATCCTCGCCTGCTTTTTGCGCTTGAGCGACGACCTGCTGATATTGCTCATAAGCTGCCTGGCTGTCTTTGGCCAAGATCTCGTTGAGCTGTTTTTCCAATTTTTGATCGCCCAGACCGCTTACCGTCAGCGTCTCGATCTGCGCCTCCGCACCATTTTGCTGCGCTGTATACGTTTTGAACGTATAGGTGTTGACAGAAGCAGGTTTCAGCGCGCTCAGTCCATTCGCTGCTCCCATAGCGATGCCTGCCTGCAAGCCGCCGAACAAAACGCCGGCTGCCACTAAAACGGTCACACTTTTTTTCACTGAATTTTTCATGAGGTATCTCTCCCTTTGGTCTTTTTAGGATGGAGCGCTTCTCTTGCGCTTTCATAAGGTTAGACGCAGACCCTAGGGAGAAAAGTTTGAGCCTCTGCAAAAATTTTAGTCTTGTAAAATTTGGTACACTGGCGCGCCTTCGCACTCTCTAGGCATACGCACGCCTAAAATAGCTGCTACAGTGGGGGCCACATCCATCTCCCGGATAACGCGCTTGGTGGTATAGCCCTGCTTCACACCAGCACCGGCGGCGATAAAGATCGGCGAGACGGATGTATCCAGCAAGCCCTCATAGGTGGGCAGTGCATCGCCATGGACGCGGTTGAAGCCTTCTTCCAGCATATAGACGATATCCCCTGATTCCTCACCATTCATGCCCAAGATGGCCGCATCCTTGTTGCGCAGAGCCAGTGCTACTACCCGCTTGCCGGTCTTAGGATCGCGGTAATTGTACAGATCGTCGATGATCTGCCGCTCTAATTCATATTTATCCTCTGGCGCCACGATGCCTTGCTCATTGCGCCCGGCGAGATTGATCCAAATATGGTTGCCGCGGCTGGCGACTGCCCGCGTCTTGGACCAGTCGATCTCCCTCAGTTCCTGGCCGTTTTCGTCCTGCGCCAGCACAGTATAGCCCAGCTGCTGCATGACTCTGACATTGACGCCGAAGGGATCGCCCAAAAGCGGCGGCATCTCTTCATAGGAGCAGAGCAAGCCGTGGTCAGAGGTGATGATGATGGTCCAGCCTTCGTCCAAAAGATAGCTGAAAGAGCCCAAGTATTCATCCGTGTCGATATAGGCCTGCTCCATGCATTTTTGCAGTCCTTCCACATCGGCCGCTTCACCTTGCTCCCTGGCAACAGCATGATGCCAGAAATTATGCCCGAAGGCATCGATATTGTGCAAATGGCTGAAGACCATGCCGTAGCCTTCTTTTTCCACCAAATACTGCATAGCCTTGGCCTGCCACAGACTATAGCGCTTCCAGCCAGGCAAGGTCAGTTTTTGCAGATACTCGGCATTGAGCCCGCTGGCCATGCCTGCTGACGGCACATAGCCGCAATGGGCGATGACATCGTGATACAGCCGCTTAGGCGACCACATATCGTCATTGTGGATATCCATAGCCCCTTCGTAAGTCAGTGTCAAGTGGCTGCCGTCCGGCGCCAGATCAATGAGCTGATAATAGCGGGAGGCTTCGTAGACGTGATCATCCTTGGGG
>CABVBB010000512.1 GCA_902496505.1 uncultured Peptococcaceae bacterium | reverse complement strand
AGCAGGCCAGCCTCGAACCATTGCTTCACCGGTGTGTCAACGGTCAGCTGGACCTGTGGGTGGTCAGCCTGCCAGTCGACGTTGACCGGGTAGCGGATAAATTCGGATAGTGTTTCGGTGGAAAAGACGTCGCGGGTGAGACCGCTGGCAAAGGCTTTGCCTTCGCGCAGCAGCAGGCAGTGCTCAAATTCGGGAAAGATCTCTTCCGCATAGTGGGTGACGAAAAGCAGGGTCATCGAACTGGTACGCGCCAGTTCCTGAATGATCTGCAGAAGGTATTCGCGGGCAAAGATGTCCAGTCCGGCGGTGGGTTCATCCATGATGAGGATGTCAGGGCGGGCCATCAGCGCTCGGGCCATGAGCACGCACTGCCGCTCGCCGTTGGAGAGCAGATTGAAGGGGTGACTGGCTACCTTTTCGAGGTGGAAGGCTCTGAGCAGGGCTTTGGCCTGCCGGACGTCTTGGGAATCCAGCGTAGTGTCTAGTCCTAAAGTGGCCAGCTTGCCGCTGAGCACGATCTCTAGGACGGGTTCTTTGGTATAATAGCGGCCGAAAAAGGAACCGCTGACCCAGCCGATGCGGCGGCCGATCTCCAGCACGCTCTGTTCGTCATAGGGCCGCCCAAAAACGCGCAGGTCGCCGCTGGTGGGTGTCTGGTAGCCGGCAATGAGGCTTAAAAGCGTGGTCTTGCCGCAGCCGTTCATGCCGAAGACGACCCAGTGCTCGCCCTGGCGGATAGTCCAGTCGATGTTTTTGATGATCGCGTGATTGCCAGTCTGGAAGCCCAGTTGGCTGGCTTCTATAATGACGGGATTCATACGCTCCCTCCTGACGGCTGCTCATCTGGAGGGGCGTCGTGCAGGTGGAAGCCTTTTTCATCCAAGATCCCCCAATCTTTGCAGCACCAGCTCAAAAGGTCGCAGACCTTGGCGATGTTGAATTGTTCGGTGACATCATTGGCTTCTAATTCAGGGAAATAGTTGAACTCTACAGCGTCGATGAAGTCTTTGGCGGTGTTGTAGATCTCCGGCGCGGTGCCGAATTCGATCTTCATGCATTGGTTGCAGAAAAGCTCTGCGCCTGCGCCGCCGTATTTATTGTAGATGACCATTCGAACTTCCAGCGGGCCGCCGCAGTAGCGGCAGCAGCATTGTTCAGAGCGCTGCTTGAGCATGGCGTAACGTTCCATAGAAAACCTTCCTTTCAGTGTGATCAGTATCTTATTTATAGTATAAAAGTTACTTGGATACTGGTCAAATACCCATAAACTATTCAAAACGATAGTTTGAAGCTATGACCCCTTAGCGGATCATTAATAGTTTAAAACTATTGGAGCGGATAGTTTGCCAGTATTTGACCCTGAGGGCTTTGGCCTATACAATAAAGTTATAAAATCCATAAACGCATTGGCCAATGCAAGTTTCATAAAACTCACAGCTCACACATTCAAGGAGGATTATCAATGGGTAAAAAACGTGCAATGATGATCGGCTTAGATGGCGCCGATCCAAAAGTTGTTAGTCGGATGATAGATGAAGGCAGACTGCCGAATTTCAAGAAATTCTTAGAACAAGGCGTTGCCCATGAAAGCTTGGGGATGTTGGGCGTCAACCCAACCGTTACCCCTCCCAACTGGTGCTCCATGGCAACAGGCAACTGGCCCCGGACCCATGGCGTTACAGACTTTTTCAGCCACACCCTGGGCAAACCGATCGATCTGTTGGAGATGAACTGGGATTCTCGTCGTGTTCAATCTGAAATGATCTGGGAAGCATTCGAGCGCGGCGGCAAAAAATCCGTACTGCTCAACTACTGCGAGGCTTGGCCGCCACGTGTAGAAGGTACTCAGAACATTTTCGTCGATGGTACCAGTGCAACACCGTTTCTGCGTGACTTCTGCGACTTCCAGAAGGTTGCTGTTTTTTCTAATGAATACAGCGAAGTCAAATATATCCCGCATTATATGGATCCTTCTGACGTTGGTGACTGCATCGTTTACAGCGATCAGCTGGAAGAAATGCAGCGTGAACAGGCTGAAGCTGAGGATGACGCTCGTGACGAGTCTGAGAAGAAATCCAAAGCCGGCATCGATATGAGCGGCTTCTACAGCAAACCAGGCGTTGAGGTCGTTGACGTCGAGTATCCTGAATTGACCAATACCCCACCGCCAATCAACTTCCCGACCAACGTCGTTATCGATAGTGAAAAAGACGCCGGCGGCGAAGGCAAATCCTTCAAACCAGCAGCAGACTTCATCATGGCACCGATCAAAGAGCCCAAAAACTGGCGCGGCGAAGTGCCGGCAGGCGCTTTTGAATCTGTCGTCGTCATGAACAGCGGCTTGGAAAAACGCTTCATGTTGGTTATCCCGCATGATGTGTTTATAATGAAGTGGCTATGTATGGCAAAAAAGA
>CABVBB010000511.1 GCA_902496505.1 uncultured Peptococcaceae bacterium | reverse complement strand
TCCTGTCGCAGCACCTTGCAGCTGGGCTGCTGCATTACGCTCACCGTCTCCTCCGTTTTAAGCGGCAATGCCGCAAAGATCAGCCCTGCCAGCACCGTCTCAATGATCGTCAGAAAAAGCTGCGGACTATTGGCAAACCACAACATCAGCAAAAGATTGCCCGCCAAAAAGCCTACCCATACGCCCCAGCGGCCCACCGTGCGGAACAATCCCCCCAGCACGCCTGCCAAGCCATAAAAGCCGATCGCCGCCGTGCTGATACTTTCAGCCAGCGCCGGCACCAAGCCCACAGCCACGCCCACAGCTGCACCGCCTCCGCAGCCCGCCATACTGGCTGCCGCCAAGACCACCACCCGTGAGCATACGCTCTGGATGTCCAGTCCAGCGATCTGCCAGCTGCCCAGCCCCAGCAGAAGCGCCAGCATCAGGACGAACCAGCTGATCTTTTCCTCCAGCGTCAGACTCTGCCACGACCACAGTTCCCTGACCGAGGTCAGGACATTTTGCATGACCAGCACCATGATCCCCAGCAGAGCACTCTCCGCCGCGATATCCAAAAGGGATACTTCCAGCGTCAGCGCCAGCCAAAATAAACTCTTGACCACCAGATCCGCGCCAGCTACCACCAGCGGTGCTGCCAGCCACGACGTCTGCCGCCATTTATCCGGCCAAAAGACCAGCGTCAAAAGACACACCAGCATCATCTCACACACGCCCAGAGCGTTCACACCACCTGCCGCCAGCGCTGCCAAGATCCCAGCCGCAGCTGCCACCCCCATGTGCCGTTCCTTAAGCATCGACGCCGCCAGATAACTCAGCGCAAACGGCCGTAATCCCCCAAACAAAACAGCCTGTCCCAAAATGACGCCGCCCAGCGCCCCCCAAAACTCCGGCCTTTCCCCCAACGCCCGAAACAATCGGTTCTTCTCCGCTAAAACAATCGGTCTTCCCATATCGTCCTCACACCTTTATCTATATTGACTACGCTTTCTCTATCATAGACCAAGCCCCTTCCAAAATATGTCGATTGGCGTTTGCGTATCCCTCAAAAATACCGTCATTATCAGCGCTAGCCAACAGCATCTGACAAAAGCCACCGCGCAAAACTGCTGACAAGCGCTTCCCCATATGTTACGATAATTTTAAATACTGCCTGCTAAGGAGGACTCAAGATGCGCACCGAACAATTAGAATACTTCTTGGAGATCGTCAAGACCGGCTCCATGAATATCGCCAGCAGCAATCTCCATATCTCCCACCAAAGCCTCAACCGCTCGATGATGAGCCTGGAAGAGGATCTAGGCTGTCCCTTGTTTATCCGCACGGCCAGAGGCACTACCCTGACACCCAGCGGCGAAAAATTGGCGAAAGCTGCCGAGTCGGTCCTGCATATCCTCGCCGATTTGCGCCAAGATCTGCTCTCTCCATTGGTCAGCCCCTCCACGCTCAAAGGAACGCTGCGAGTCAATATCACTCCCATCGCTTCCGCGCTCCTTTTCAACATCTTTCCGACGGCTTATGCCAACAAGTATCCTTTCGTCCACTTGGCGATCCAGGAACTCAATCCCGATGAAGCTGTCCAGAGCGTCTGCCAAAAGCAGTGCGATTTGGCGTTGACCACGATGTCCCAGCGCAATTTGGATGAGCTCGATTGTGAGCATGTCGGCTATCACATCCTCCTGGAAGATACGACACAGGTCATCATGAACAAACACGCCCCCTTAGCACAAAATCGCTCCATCTCGCTCAAAATGCTGCTCAAACAGCCGCTGGTCTTTTTCAGCGTTTCGGCTAATACGGAGAGCCACTGGCTTTTGGATATCCTCAGCCAGTATGGCGCTGTCAAACGCAGTTTGATCACCAACAGCTCCAAATTCTTCGTCGATGCCATCACCAACAGCGGCTATATCTCTCCCTTCAGACGCCGCCACTTTGAAAGCCTGCCGCCCAATGTCCGTCAGGATCTAGTCATGATCCCTTTCCGCACAGCTCAAGAGCGCGAAATGTTCACCTTCTACGTTACCCTCCTAGTCAATAAGACCATTTCCGCCACCCCCGCCGCGCAAGCCCTGATCCAGATGCTTGTCTGAACACCAAAACGCCGAAGCGCTGTGATCATGCGCTTCGGCGTTATTGTCGTGAGCCTTTCTTTTTAAAAGATCAGCTTGGCATAAGGCAATCCTACTACAATATAAAATACAAACAAGATCACTGAAAAGATGACCGCGTAATAATAAATATCCTTGGCCTTGACCCATTCCGTATTGCCAAAGACCATAGCGGCTGGTGCAGACCCTGCTGGCGTCAGATAAGCCAGCTGGATGGTGAAGATCATGAGGGTCACGATCGGTGCTGGATCGATGCCTAACGGCGCTGCCAAAGGGCAGATGATATTGATGAAGATGATGCCCAGAACGACG
>CABVBB010000510.1 GCA_902496505.1 uncultured Peptococcaceae bacterium | reverse complement strand
AGGATCATATGTTCATCCACTACATGAAAAATGGCAGCCAAGGATTGGATCAAGCGGACTATGCCAAATTTATGGAGGATGTCTATGTACAGACGGACTATTATTTGGGGAAATTTCTGCCTCGCTTAGACGAAGGCTGGACGGTATTGATCGTTTCTGACCACGGACAAGTCTGCCCAGAGCATCATATCCATCCATTAGGCGACACTGGCATCAATATCCGCATCATGCAGGAATTAGGCTTTACCAATGTTCTGCACGATGCTGACGGCAACGAACTGCATGAAATCGACTGGGCGCACACCAAAGCTGTTGCTGCCCGCGGCAATCACATCTACATCAACCTCAAGGGCCGTAATGCTACGGGCATCGTCGAACCAGAAGATCAATATGAGCTGGAAGAAGAGATCATGACCGCACTGTATGGTTATCGCGATCAAGAAACGGGCAAACGCATCGTTGCTCTGGCCCTGCGCCGCAAGGACGCTGTTCTCCTGGGGCTGGGCTGTGACTATCCGCAAGGCGGCGACATCATCTATTTCATGGCCGAAGGCTACAATTATGATCATGGTGATTCGCTCTCTACGGTCAAAGGATTCGCCGAGACCTCTGTATCACCGATCTTTGTCGCTGCCGGCCGAGGTATTCGTCATATGACCATCGACCGCTATATCCGCCAAGTCGATATCGCACCTACTGTAGCCGTTTTAGGCGGTGTACGCTTCCCTGCCCAATGTGAAGGCGCTCCCGCTTATCAGATCTTTACAGAAGACATTTAATACCGCTAAGCTATACCTCTATACGAAAGACTTCTTCCGTATAGAGACCTTCTTATGATCGGTCCTTTGCTATTTTTTATATTTTTTTATTTTTATTAAGGAGGTTAAAATTATGGAAACATCACAAAAAAAGAAGGCTGTTTTAAAGCCCTCTTATTTGATCAACAGCATTATTTGTATTACCCTAATGGTCGCTTTTCGCTGGCTGCCTCCCTTCGGCGGCATTACCCCTTACGGTATGGAGATCTTAGGGATCTTCTTAGGCTCAGTGTATGGCTGGGTATTTGTAGGTTTTGTATGGCCTAGTTTTTTAGGTATGATCCTCTTAGGACTCAGCGGTTATGGCACGATCGCTCAAGTCTTCGGCCAAGGTTTTGGTGACAGCATCGTATTGAATCTGCTGTTGACCTTCATCCTTTTCGCTTTTATCAACAAAAGCGGCCTGATGCAATGGATGGCTAACCGTTTTGTCAGCTTAAAGATCAATATCGGCCGTCCCTGGCTGCTGACCTTTTTCTTCTTTTTCATCGCCAGTTACATTTCAAGTATCACCAATAATATTGCCGTCACTATTTTGCTCTGGTATCTCTTCTATGGCATTTGTGACAAAGTCGGCTACAAACGCGGCGATAAATATGTTTCCTTTGTCCTTTGCGGCATCGTTTTCTTCGCTACCTTTAGTATCGTGATCTTCCCGTTTTTGCCCTTCTCCTTGGTCGGTATCGGCCTGATGCAGAGCATGGTGGATTTTGGCGATTACAACCAGCTGGGCTGGCTGGTCAGCGGTCCACTAGTCACCTTGTTATTGATCTTTGCTTATCTTTTGATCGGCCGCTTTATTTTCAAAGTCGATATCTCCAAGCTTGCTGACAAAGAAGACCGTTTCGCAGATCTGCGCACGCAGAAAATGGGTCGTTCCGAAAAAGTCGGCCTGGCTTATCTGCTGCTCTTTTTAGTCATTATCATTTTACCAACTGTCCTGCCCAAAACGTGGGCCTTCACCGCTGTTTTAAGCAATATGTCCATTATTGGTGCCTGCGCTGCCTGCTTTGTCGGTATCTGCTTCCTCAAAGATGAAAATGGAGAAACCATCAACAAATTCGGTGATCTGGTCGCTTCAGCTGTCAACTGGGATATGATCCTGCTCATGATCGCTACCGTGCCGATCTGCTCAGCAATGGAAGCATCCGAAACAGGCATCATGACCACTCTGATGGGCGCAGTCATGCCAGTGCTCAATTCTGTCAGCCCGGTCATCTTTGTCGCTTTGATCGTTATCTTCTTCGGCGTCGTGACCCAGTTCGCTCATAACTTGATCCTGCTTTTGGTCTTTGGCCCGACTTTAGCTCAGCTTTGCGCCTCCTATGGCATTCCGCCGATCGTCTTCTGCGCAGTCTTTATGATGGTCATCCAGACTGCTGTCGCTACACCAGGCGCCTCCGCCAATTCGGCTATGCTTTTCGGCAACACCTCTTGGGTCGATACCAAGCACGCCTTCATCTTAGGCTGGCTGTTTGTCACAGCCGCTTTAATACTCTATATCTTCGTTGGCCTGCCGCTCAATATGTTCTTTGCTGGATAAACGCTAACCAAAAACAGCGCCTCTATACGGCTTACTGCCGTAGGAGGCGCTGTTTCATTTTTGATCCAACATCGA
>CABVBB010000509.1 GCA_902496505.1 uncultured Peptococcaceae bacterium | reverse complement strand
CGGGAACAGCCCCTGTATAACAGGGTCTACTCCACCTGGTACTTTATCGGGCTTTTCGGGATCGCTATCTGTGCCGCCTGCTGGGGCGTCGCCTAATACGGGCGTGCCGTCGATGTAGGCGCTGACCATAGCGGCGCTGTCTTTATACTGCGACTGCACGGTGATCTTGAGCGGCAGGCGGCTGACGACTTCCTTCTCCTTATAAAGAAGCTTGCCTTCCTCGTTGGTCTTCTGCTTACCATCAGCATCCAGATCTGGTTCCAAAACGGTGATATATTCCACATCATCGGTGAGGGTCATGGTCACGGTATAGCTGCCCATGCCCTTGAGATCGCCCTTTGCGGTCAATGTTTTGTTCTCCCCGAGTTTCTTGCCTAAACCATTGGCAATATTGTCTGCATTGCCGTTTGTTTGCAGCATGAGCACGACACCATCCAGCACAGAGCGGGCGGTATAGTAGGCCTGCTGATTGTGCTGGTTTTTGACCGTGGCTGAACGGCTGCTGCCGGAAATGGCCGCCATGGACAGACCCAGAATGATGACTACAGAGAGGACGCAGAGCACGACGATCATAGCACTGCCTTTTTGATTCTGCCGCATAAACGGCCCTCCTTTGCTAAATAGATGGTGCATAATAGATGATGAACTCCGCAGTGCCCTTGACACTAGTGCCATTTTTGGCGTCAGAAACGTCTTCTACCTCAAAGCTGGCGATACGGATGCGGCTGGGATAGGTCTCTACCTCGGTCATGAAATCAAAGATCTGCTGCCAGCTGCCTTCCAGCTCGACTTTCATCGTAGTGGCCTGAATAGGCGTATAGGGCACTTCCGCCGGGTCGACACCTTCTGCCAGCATCGTGCCGCCAGGGACGTAGGTCATCTCCGGCCGATCGGCAGGATCCTGGATCTCCAGCGTCCAGGCTTTGAGACGATGTTTTTCCATCAGATCGTACAAATAATGATCCGCGTCATAATTGACCATGACGGCTTCATATTGGCTGGCTAATTGCGCTGCTTCCAGCTGCGCTTCGCTGAGTCGGTTCATGATGACCTCGCTCTGATCGACCTGCCGTTTCAGCGACGTATAGCTGGCCTGCATCAGCGCGATCTGCTGCTTGTCGTCTTGATACTGCTCATAGATGGGGATAAGGATGCGCTGTACACCCACGATGAAGAGCAGCATAAAGGCCAGGATGATCAAAAGAATGATTTCTCGTTTACTCAGCTTCATGGACAGCACCGCCTTTCAGCGTGCAGAGCACCGAATATTCGTAGTCGCTCGATACATCGCTTTCAAATCCATAATAGTCTACCTTGTAAAATTCGCCGCTTTCGGTCAGATCCTTGGCGTACTGGTACGGATCCAGCCGCGCCTTGCTCTTGGCCGTGACGGTCAGCACACCGTTTTCGTAAGTCATGCTGACAAACCGGCTGCCCTGCGGCTTGGTGCGCTTGATGGTCTCAAAGACCGTTTCCTCCAGCGCGGGCTGGCTGTCCAAGATCGCCAGGGACTCCTGCAGATCGGTGATGAGGTCCAATTCCTCCTGCAAATTGAGCTGATTGATAGTCGCCAGCTCGGCATTATGCTGCAGCTGGGGATCGTTGATCTGAGTGCTCAATGCCTCGATCTCCACGTCCAGCTCTTTATCCAGCCAGAGGAAATAGCCGCTGGCCGCGCCGATACCCACAGCACTCAGCGCCAAAAGGACCGCCAGCACCTTGAAGAGGCCGACGTTTTCCTGCGAGCGATCCCGCTTGGGGCTGGCCAAAAGGCCGTCGAAGAGGTCGATATGCTGCTTGCGGTCACTGATCAGCGCGCCCAAACCAAGGCAGTAGCGGCTGATGTCTTTGATATCCGAGCGTTCATCCAAATGATCGGACAAACTGAGATAAGCGGTCTGCACGTCAAAGATCACGCCCGCTTCTTCCAATGCTTCCGGATGATCGATATAATCGCCGGTGAAATACACCTTGCGGATAGGCGCATCGGGATTTTGGTATTTGTAAAACTGGATGAGCTTGGAGATAGCCTGCTGCGTGGCCATCTGCATGCTTTGCTGATAATTGTCCGGCTGATTGGCCGCTACCAGCTTGCTGCTGCGGCTGAGCACCAAACGCCCGCCGGCCAAAAGCAGCGTGATGACCGTGCCGTGGTGCAGATCGATGACGATATGAGGCGCTTTGTCGCTGATGACCATTTCGGATAGACGGGTCAAGGTATTTTGGGTGATATCCAGCGACACGGCTTTGAGGCCGGCCAATTTGGCGACCTCGCGGTACTGCTCAGCCAGTGTTTTGAGCATGGCTGTGGCCGCGATCTGGTAAAAGGTGTGGCCGTCTTCCTCCACTTGGCCTTTGATCATGTAGTCCACCACATAGTCCAGCTCCAGATTGAGCACCTGGCGCATCTCATTTACCACCAGCTTATCCAGATCTTTGCGGCGGT
>CABVBB010000508.1 GCA_902496505.1 uncultured Peptococcaceae bacterium | reverse complement strand
ATCTTGGTAGGCTTTATGGGTACAGGCAAAACAGCTGTGGGCAAGCGGCTGGCCAGTGTACTGAATAAGCGCTTTTGGGATGCAGACAAGGAAATAGAAAAGCTCACAGGAATGACCCTTATGCGTCTATACCATAAATATGGTCAGGTGCGTTTTCAGTCTGAAGAGGATCTCATGCTCCGCAAACTTTTAAAGGAGCATAACAGCGTCATCGCCACTGGCGGGACGCTGGTCCTGACACAAGAGCGTTATGATATGCTGAGCCAGTCGGGTATTGTGATTTGTCTGACCGCTGATCCACAGGTCATTGGAGAAAGAGTTAAGCGGCGCAACAATCGGCCGCTTTTGCGCAAAAACAATTTGTACCAGGATATTTGCGATCTGATCAAAGAACGGGAGGGACTGCCCAACATGGCAGACTTGGTGGTCGACACCTCACACCGGAGCTTTGAAGAGATCATGCGCATCATTTTGGAGTATTTGAAAACGTACGACGAACAGGATAAAAGTCAATAAGGAGGCTCTGCCTGTGGAATTTTACCAAATCAGCTGCGGAGCGAATGGCCGGTACGAATTGATCGAGGAAGACGGCAGCCGCGACTCAGCTTCATTGAGCAATGCCCAATTGGGCCGCCTGGCTGACCGTCTTTCGGCGCTTTATTGGGCGCAGGAGGAATTGCCCCTAAAGATCCGCATCTATCTGACGGCCTATTACAGCCAAGGACAGATAGAATATATCAGTGTCAAATCGACACCCAGTCTGCTCCTTAGCGAAACGCGCCTGCATGCGCTCTATGACGAAACGGTCAGCCTGGATGGCTTTGCGCTGACCTTTTTGGAGGGCGAGGAGGAGAACCGTGTCTGGATCGGTGAAGACGGCGCTGTGGAAAACCGCGGCGAAAGCACGGATAAAGTACGTGATCTCTTAGAGATTATGATCGAGAGTTTGAACGAACCTGCGGCTGTGCGCTATTGTCTGGCTAGCAGCAATTGTCCGTCCCCTTGGCTGGAGAAGCTGTCTGCTTTAGGCCAGCAGCTGGAGAGTGGGGTATTTGGAACACTTTTGGATCTCAATCAGGAGATGATCAGCTGGTGTGAGGTGCGTCATGGGGAAACGTGGGAGACGATCCCTTTTCAAGCCCTGGATGCGCAGCCAGCGCCAGAAGCATTCAGACTGCCGCTTCTGGCCAAAGGGGCACATTATGAACTCTTGCTGGAAGATGATCAGCTAACGCTTGCGCAGTATAGTTATACTTGGGAAAAGGCGCAGCTGCCAAAGGCACTGTGGGATCAGCTGCTGAGCTTGCTGCAGGGAGAAGGGACGCGATAATATGAAAAAAATATTGACCATCGCTGGTTCGGATTCAGGCGGCGGCGCTGGCATCCAGGCCGATCTCAAGACTATCGCCGCCTTGGGGGAGTATGGCGCCAGCGTCATCACCTCCATCACAGCGCAAAATACGCTGGGCGTGCAGGGGGCATATCCGCTGGACCCCAGCTGGGTAGAGGCTCAGCTGGATTCCGTGTGCAGCGATATTGCCTTTGATGCAGCCAAGACGGGCATGCTGGCCAATGCGGAGATCATTCACAGCGTCAGCGCCAAGATCCGCCAATACGCTTTGCCCAAGGTCGTCGTCGATCCTGTCATGGTAGCGACCAGCGGCGATGTTTTATTAGAAAAGCAGGCTTTAGAGGCACTGGTGACTGAGCTTTTGCCGCTGGCTTATCTCGTGACGCCGAATATGAGCGAGGCCGCAGTCCTGAGCGGCCAGCCAGTGCGCGATCTGGCAGAGATGCGCTCTGCTGCGGTGAAGATCCATCAATTAGGCCCACGCTATGTCTTGGTCAAAGGCGGTCATCTGCCAGAAGAAGCGGTGGATATCCTTTATGATGGAGAAAATTTCTTGACCTTTAGTGCGCCCAAGGTCGCTACTGAGAATACTCATGGTACGGGCTGCACACTGTCTTCAGCATTAGCTACCTATCTAGGGCGGGGAGCATCAGCCGCAGAAGCGGTGCAAGCTGCCAAAACGTATTTGACCAAAGCTTTGGAAGCAGGCAGGACGATGCAGATCGGTCATGGACATGGGCCAGTCTGTCACCATTTTGCTTTGCTGGAGGAAAACTAAGATGGAGCTGGAAAGCGTCGGAGAATTCGGCTTGATCGATCTGATCGGTGATGGTGTATTTGCACCAGAGCACATCATCCGCGGGATCGGTGATGACTGTGCAGTGCTTCCTTACAGCGAGACCCATTATCAGTTGGTGAGCTGCGATATGCTCAATGAAACCATCCATTTTCTGCTGGACAAGATCACCCCCTATCAGCTGGGCTACAAGTCAGTAGCAGTCAGCCTCAGCGATATTGCTGCCATGGGCGGGACGCCGACCAATGTCGTCATCGCCATAGGTTTGACCGCCTCGCTTACTGTAGAATGGTGGCAGG
>CABVBB010000507.1 GCA_902496505.1 uncultured Peptococcaceae bacterium | reverse complement strand
TCCGACCATCAGCATAAAGAATTGCTGCCGGAGGAGATCAGAGGCATCTTTGCAGAAGAATATGTCAACAAGCATACCCCGCTTCAGATCACCAAGTCCCGCTTTGAACAAAACGATAATGTACATGTCACCGTCAATTGTGAACTGAACGGTGAAAAGATGACCTTTACCGGTGAAGGCAACGGCCGTCTGGATGCGGTGAGCAACGCTCTGCGCGAGCATTTGGGACTGCATTATGACAACTTAGTCTATACAGAGCATGCTTTGCAGATCGGTTCGACCTCACAGGCTATTGCTTATGTCGGCATCGATAATGCCGAAGGCAAGACCATTTGGGGCGCAGGCATCGACAATGATATCATCACAGCTTCCATCAATGCGCTGGTCAGCGCCATCAACAGAGGCCATATTGCCTAAAGAGCAAAGAAAGCAGCCGCTTCCGAAAAAGAAGCGGCTGCTTTTGGGGACGGGAACTAATGAGCGTGTCCGTGATAGCTTTCACGATTGAACAAAAAGGTGATAGCAAATAAACCGGCGACGCCGACTACAGCATAGATGATGCGGCTGAGCAGTGCGGTCTGGCCGCCAAAAATGTAAGCGACCAAGTCAAAATTCAAAAAACCGATCAGCCCCCAGTTGATAGCGCCGATGATCATGACGATCAAAGCAATACGTTTTAGCATCGTTTTACCCTCCTTTATCAAAATAAGACCCAGGGATAGTTTAGGCAATCTGGTGGAAAATATACAGCAGTCGCTTTTGCGGAAAAAGCTGTTAAAAATCTACGCCTGTGGGTAAGAATATAACGAAACGTGCTGAAGCGAGGAGTGAGCGATATGGACTGGAAAAAAGAGATCACAGCATGTATTGACCAATACGACAAGGAGCAGCTTTTGCGCTATGGCGAACAGTCGCTGAGCAAAACGCTGCGTTATGTGCAAATGCATATTTGGGGCGATGACCATCAGCTGAGACGCTGGCATGCTATAGAAGCCCTGGGGTGGCTGACAGAGGCTTTTGCCGAGAGAGAAGACGAAGCCTTCCGTAATCTGCTCAGACGCTGTCTGTGGGCGATGAATGATGAAAGCGGCAATGTGCCTTGGGCAGCGCCGGAGGTCATGGCAGCGATCATCAAAAATCGGCCGCAGCAGTATGCGGAATTTATCCCCATGCTCATCACCAATGGTTTGGATAATGCCATGTGTCATAAGGGTGTCGCGTGGGCAGCCGGTTATCTATTGCCCGAGCAGGAGGCGCAGCTGGCGCCGTTTTGGCCGAAGCTCGGCGCCCTGCTGGCGTCTGCTGATGGCGAGGTGCGCGGCTATATGGCGGCGGCCTTAGCGAAGTCGGGGCAGGAAGCGTTTAAGCGCGAGCTGGAAGATCTGCGTCAGGATGAAGGCGTATGTCTCTATTACCAAAGCGGAGAACTCCGAGAGATGACGGTGGGCGAATTGGCGCGGAAGGCTTGGCCGGAGAAGGCAACAATAGGATGAATGGTGGAGAAAAAATGGAAGATCTGATGACCATAGCGTATCAAAAATGGCAGAATGCTGTGGACTGCGGCGATTTTGATCAGGCGCAGAAGTATTACCGGACGCTCAAAGGTACTGAGCAGGAGCCGCCGGAAGTAAGCTTTGTCATGGGGCTGTGGCAGCGGCAGAATGGCCTCTTTGAGCAAGCGTTGGATGCTTTCAGTCGGGCATTAGTGGTCAATGACCGTTCGAGTGCGCAGGTCCTTTACGAAATGGCTAATACTTACGTGGAAATGGAGCGGCCACATGAAGCGGCTGTGCTTTATGAGTGCTCGCTGCGCTTAGAGCCAGAGGCAGTAGAAGTCCGCTTCTGCTATGGTCAGCTTTTGGGACGGCTCGAGCAAAAAGAAGCGGCTAAAGAGCAGTTTTGTCACGTGCTGCAGATGATCGATGGGCAGGATGTGGAAACGTACATCAATGTGGCAGTGGAATTGTCTGAGCTGGGCCTGGGCGAATTAGCCATCGATATCTATAGCCAGGCGCTGCTCAAGGAGCCAGAGAATTATTTTTTGTATTCCAACCTGGGTGTAGAGTTTGCTGAGCTGGGTGATTTTGACAGCGCGTTGTTCTGCCACCAAAAGGGTTTGGCGATGAACGGCTTTGCAGCTGACCTCTGGTACAATCTGGCCTGTACCTATTCTTTGATGGACGCGGTAGATGAGGGCTTGGCTGCGCTGGAAAAGGCGATCCTTTTGGATGGTGACAACAAATTATATGCCGAAGATGATGCCGAGCTTGCGAATCTGCGTCAGGACGGCCGTTTTTACAGGCTTCTCAATATTTAAGCTTGGCAGAGTGAGTGACTTATGCTATAATAACAAATTGTATCAAGGCAAGTAAGTGAAATGATCGCGGGTCTTTAGACCTGAGGAAAGTCCGGGCTCCATAGGGCAGGATGCTGGCTAACGGCCAGTGAGGG
>CABVBB010000506.1 GCA_902496505.1 uncultured Peptococcaceae bacterium | reverse complement strand
ACAAGGAGGTTTGCATATGAAGTTAGTAATTGCAGAAAAACCCAGCGTCGCCCGAGATATTGCCAAAGTCCTCGGTGCGACGGGCAAAAGGGACGGCTATCTGGAGGGCAGCGGCTATCAGGTGACCTGGTGTGTCGGCCATTTGGTCCAGTTGGCCGCACCCGAAAGCTATGGTGAAGAATATAAACGCTGGCGTATCGATACCCTGCCCATCCTGCCGCAGTCATTCAAAAAAGAAGTGCCGCCGGAGACCAAAAAACAGTTCATGATCGTCAGCAGTCTCATCAAACAAAACGACGAGATCATCTGCGCCACAGATGCCGGACGGGAAGGCCAGCTGATCTTTGAATATGTATTCCGGTTGTCTGCCAAACCAGAGGACAAGCAGACCAAGCGCCTCTGGATCAGTTCCATGACTGATGAAGCGATCGCCGACGGCTTTGCCCATCTCAAAGACAATCACGACTATGAACGGCTTTATCAAAGCGCTCGCTGCCGCAGTGAAGCTGATTGGCTGGTGGGGATGAATTTCACTCGTCTATTCACCGTCAAATATGGCACCAAGCTGACCGTCGGACGAGTGCAGACACCGACCTTGGCTTTGATCGTCGAGCGTCAGAAAGCCATCGAGCAGTTCGTCCCCAGTCCTTATTTCCAATTGGAAGGCCGATTCGGCGCACTCAAGGCCATGTGGTCCCGCGGCAATACCAATCGTCTGGATACGCGCGAGCAGGCCGAAGCGCTCAAAAAGCAGCTTACTGGGCAGATCGGCACCGTGACCAAACTGGAGACCAACCGCAAACAGGAGGACCGGCCGCAGCTGTTCGATCTGACCGAATTACAGCGTGAAGCCAACCGCCGCTTCGGCTATACTGCGCAGGATACGCTCTCTGCTGCTCAAAGCCTCTACGAAACGCACAAGCTGCTCACTTACCCTCGTACAGACAGCCGCTGCCTCAGTGATGATATGAAGCCAGAGATCCCTGGCCTGCTCAAAAAAATGGCCGCAGTCTTTCCCGAGGGTCAGCCCTTCATCGCCGATATTTTGCAGAAAGGTCCCAATCTGGACAAACGGGTCGTCAACAACAGCAAGGTCACCGATCACCACGCCATCATCGTGACTAACCGCATCCATACGTATCAGCCCAATCGCCTTACCCAGCGGGAAAACAATATCCTGCGCCTGGTCATGACCCGTTTGATCGTCGCACTTTCAGCTAAAAAGATCTACGACGAGACCAAGCTGGAGATCGCCGTCGGTGCCAAAGATCTCTTCAAGGCTACTGGCAAAAAGATCATCAGCGAAGGCTGGAGTTATACCGAACGCTTTTTGCTGGGTAAGCCCGTGAATGAAGACGACGCTGAGGAGGATGATACCCAGCTTTTGGGCGATGTGCAGAAAGGTCAGCAGCTGCTGCTTGATGAAGTCCATATCCTAGAAAAGAAGACCACCGCGCCCAAGCCTTACACCGAAGCCACTCTGCTTACCGCCATGGAAAAAGCCAGCCGCGAGGTGGATGATAAGCTGCTCAAAGACTCCCTGAAGGATAAAGGTTTGGGTACGCCCGCCACCCGTGCCGCCATCATCGAGCGGCTGATCGCCGTAGGCTATGTAGAGCGCAAAAAGAAAAATCTTCTTCCTACCGAGCAAGGCACCCTCTTTATCCAGCTGGTCCCCGAATCCATCAAACAGGTCGAATTGACTGCCCAGTGGGAAAAACGCTTGTCCGATATCTGCGACGGCCAGGAAGACCCGCAGCATTTCATGGCGGATATTCGCCAATATGTTTCAGAGGTCGTGACACAAAACGCCTCCTCCGAAGGCCAGCGTGCCATTTATCGCGGCGGCGCTCTGCGGGAGATCATCGGCAAATGTCCACGCTGCGGCAAAAATATTTTTGAAAACGACAAGTCCTTTTATTGCGAAGGTTACCGCGACGATCCCAAGTGCACTTTTTCACTCTGGAAAGACAGTAAATATTGGTCGGCCCGTGGCATCACCTTCACCAAAGAAATGGCGCAGAACCTTTTGAAGGATGGCAGTATCCGCATCGACGGGCTGCGCTCCAAAGCCGGCAATCTCTACAACGGCATCTTTTATATGGATCTCAGCGGCCCTTATGTCAATTTTCGCATGGAGTTCGCTCCCAGAAACGATCCGCCAGCCCAGGCAAAAGACGAGGGGGATTCCCCCGCCAGAATGGAGGAAAAAACATGACAAAAGTAAGAAAAACCTACAGCCTTGACGAAAAGGTCGTCCGACGGCTTGAAGAAGCCGCCGAAGCGGCAGGGCTCAACATGTCCGCCTACCTAACCGTGCTCATCAATACCGCGCTGCCATCACAGCAGCCAGCAGCTCCTCAACCCGTTGTATCTGAGCAGTGAGCGCCGTGCAGCAGAGACCGCTGCTCTTCCCGGACAGCTGCCGGAGGATACCCCCAAGCCCTAAATATTTT
>CABVBB010000505.1 GCA_902496505.1 uncultured Peptococcaceae bacterium | reverse complement strand
GAGAACAGGAATGGCTTCCCCAGCAGCAGACGGATGCCGCCTGCCAGGCACAGCTTCCAGCAAAAATAGGAGTCGGCCTCTTCGCTGTCCTCGATATCTTCTAACAGTGAATCCACGCTTACCTCAAACAAGGCCGCGATTTCTCTCAATTCTTCGATGCCCGGCGTCTCGGCACCACTTTCCCATTTTGCCACAGCATGGCGCGAGACATTGAGCAGCCGGGCCAGCTGCTCCTCAGAATAATTGTTTTCTGTTCTTAACTGCTGCAATTTCTGCGAAAACTGCATCTACTCATCTCCCTGTCCTCTGCCGGCCGCGTTTATCTTGGCGGCACAGCGCTCATTCCTCCCGCCGGTCAGCCTGGATCACATTGCCCGCAGGATCATACTGAAAGAGCAGCACCTCATCAGGTTCTCCGGCCAGCTTGACCTCAGCATAATATTTGGAGCTGGGGTCTCCTTTGCGCACATAATGCCCTTTGACCGACAAGATGTCCTCTCCCTCGATCCCTTGGTCCAGCAAATGCGCTGTAACGCCCCGCTCTATCTGATAAATAGCGATCGGCGAACCGAAAAAGCTGCTCAACAGCATGATGCCGATGATGATCAGCGATAATATCCCACATATTTTTCGCATGGACTCACTCCTCCGCTTTGTCCGCTTTTTCCCGCAGTTCATCCGCGATCTCCTCCAGCTTGCGCATCCGGTGATTGATGCCGGATTTGCCTAAAGGCGGATCCATGAGCTGCCCCAGCTCTTTTAAGCTGACCTCGGGGTTTTCAAGCCTTGCCTCCGCTACCGCCCTCAGCTGCGGCGAGAGCTTCTCAAAACCCATGATCCTGGCGATCAGCTCGATATTTTGCATCTGATGATAGGCAGCATCGATGGTTTTATTCATATTGGCCGTCTCGCAGTTGACCAAGCGATTGACCTGATTGCGCATCTCTTTTTGGATGCGGATATTTTCCAGTTCCAACAATGCACGGTGCGCGCCGATGATATTGAGATAATCCACGATCTGCTCGCTGTCCTTGAGATAGACGACCAGATTGTTTTTGCGGCTGCTGATGTGCGGATCCAGTCCAAAACTGTTCATCAGCTGCACCAGTGCCTCGGAATATTCTTCACTGTTGGTGACGATCTCCAGATGATAGCTGTTCTCGGGATCGCTCAGCGACCCTGCCCCCAGAAATACGCCCCGCAGGTAGCTGCGCTTGCAGCATTCTTTGCGCACCAATCGTTCGTTGATGCCGGGATTATACATCAGCCCGTCTTTGGTCAGCCCTAAGACGTTGAGCACCTCGTGGATCTTTTCCTGATTGGGCATGCGCACGATATAGACATTATTTTTTTTCAGCCGATTACGGCGCTGGACGGTGATCTCCGTCTCCACCTGAAAGAGCTTCTTGAGCCCTTTGAAAGCCATGCGGGCGACGGCTGCGTTTTCAGTCACCAGTTCCAGCTGTATCCGCTTGTGGCTGCCGATCAAAATCGTGCCGTCCATGCGCACCAATCCCGCCAATTCTGCGATCTGGCAGCACCGGCTGGGCACTTCGACCCGCGCCAATTCATCTTTGACATCATGTGAAAAAGACATGCTTCATTCCTCCTGCTGCCATTTTGCCTGCAAATTTTTGCGATCCCAAAAGCTTTTCATCCGACCGCGCCGCGCGCGATACGTTTTATCCTTATAAATGCTGGCCATGATGGTGTGGGCCAATCTGCGGGGATCATGATGCAGTATGGCCTGGGGATCCAATAACGGCGCAGCAATGACCTTGACCCCCATATCTTCTATAACCTTGCGATCATAGCGCACAGGCTCCACGCCCTCTGTCTCACACTGAGCGGCCGTGATCTGATCGATAGTTGCTGCTTCATTGAGCACGATATGATCCACGATATCCGGCGCACTGTGCACCATCAACTGCCGGAGATGCTCCTCAGCGGTATAGCCCGCTGTTTCGCCCGGCTGCGTCATCACGTTGCAGACATAAAATTTCATCGCGCTGCTTTCTTTGATATGTGCGACGACACCATCGACCAAAAGATTGGGGATGATGCTGGAATAGAGGCTGCCCGGTCCCAAAATGATGGCCTCTGCCTCGTCCAAAGCCTCCAGCACCTCCGGCAACGGTTCCACATGAGCTGGACAGATCTTGAGCTGGCGGATCGGCAGCCAAGCCTCAGCAATATTGCTCTCGCCGATGATCTCCGTGCCGTCTGCCAACTCTGCCTTGAGCGTCATGGCCTCAGCCGCCACCGGCACTACCCGGCCGCGGATATGCAGCACTTGATCGATGTCAGCTACCGCATCTTGAAAGCCGCCCTTCAAGTGAGACATAGCAACTAAGAGCAGATTGCCCAGACTATGCCCGTCTAACTCATCCCCGCTGTCGAAGCGATAATTGAACAGCTCCTCCATCACATCTTCTTCATCAGCCAGCGCCACGATGCAGTTGCG
>CABVBB010000504.1 GCA_902496505.1 uncultured Peptococcaceae bacterium | reverse complement strand
CGCCATGATGCGCAGCGCTCTATTGCCCTTTCTGGTCAGCTGCTTCCTCTACACCATACTGGCCGCCCCAGCAAACGGCACTATGGCCGCCGGTGAATTGACCGCCGTTTTCCAAAGTGCTTTCAGCCTGCACTGGCTGTCCGCCCTGCCTGCCGTCCTCATTCTGGTATTGGCGCTCTGCCATGTGCCTGTGCTCATTGCCATGGCCGCCAGTGTCATCGCTGCTATCTTCTTAGCCTTGACGCTGGAGGGTGTGGGCCTTGGCCAATTAGCCCACTGGCTGCTCACCGGTTATGCCAGTGCTGATCCTGCGCTGGCTGCGCTCTTAAACGGCGGCGGGCTGAGCGCCATGCTCTCCGTCAGCGCCATCGTGCTCATCTCCTCCTCTTACTCAGGTATCTTCCTGCACACGCCGCTTTTGAGCGGCCTCCAAACGCAGATCAAACGCTTGGCCCGTCCCTGCACCCCCTTTGGCGCAGCAGTGATCACCGCCTTCTGCGCCAGTGCCATCAGCTGCAATCAGACGCTGGCCACGACGCTTACGCATCAGCTGTGCGGTGACCTCTTCCCCACGCCCCAGGCCCGCATGCTGGCCTTAGAAGATACGGTCATCGTCATTGCCGCGCTCATTCCCTGGAGCATCGCCGGCGCGGTGCCCATCGCCGCCATCGGCGCCACAGGCGGCTGCCTCTTCTACGCCTTCTACCTCTACCTGATCCCCCTCTGGAACTGGGCGCTGGCCTTAGCGCAGCGCCATAAATGCGAAAGACACGCCAAAGAAGCGTAAGCAAGCACTTCTGCCTGCTTACGCCTCTTTTTTGGTCTTTTGCGCCAGCGTGTCCCGCTGCAATATATAATAGACTAAGCCCACTATACTGCACGAGATCAGGACATAAAATGTTGGTTTGATGCCCCGCCGCTTGCAGTCTTTATACACATAATGCAGGATCATCACCCAAATTGGCAAAAAAGCCAGCAAAACAGCCCCAGCCGCCAGACACACCCAAAGGAGAACGACCCTATCTCCATACCCATTAAACCGCGTATAAAGCGCCGCTGCAAATGTGCCGACAAAAATCACCAACATCGCCACTATAAAATATTTCCACCCATTAGCTTTTTGCCGCATACCAGTTAATTCCGCCTGTACATCATCAAGCAGAGCCACCTTGGTACTAGCATCCGCCAACTCATCGACCGATACCTCAAACACCTGCGCTATACGGATCAGTTTTTCTGTACTGGGATAGGCTTGACCAGTCTCCCATTTAGAAACCGCCTGCCTGCTGACCCCTGTCGCTTCAGCTAGACACTCCTGGGACATTTGGTGCGCCTTCCTAAGGGTGTAAATTTTTTTACCTAATGTCATTTGTCTGACCTCCTTTTGACTCCAGCATACTCCATTGATTCTCTTTTGGCTACCAACCAGTCAATAAATTTTGTCAACCAGCGGTTGCGTTTTCTTCATATCGTCGCTGGTGGCGCTGACCGCTGAAAAAAGAGGCGTAAGCAAGCACTTCTGCCTGCTTACGCCTCTTTTTCAGTCCAGCTCTTTTTCAAAAATGATCTGATAGCCCAAAGCGCCATAGACGCCCAGTTTTTCATTGTACGGCGTGACGATCTGCTTGAACCGCCAGCCCTTCTCCGCTTCGGCCATGATGATTTCCTTGCATTCTTCAAAAGAGTCACCGGCCTTGGCCTTGAATCCACTTTTCGCTGGCACTTCGATGAATTGATACGTATACTTGCTCATTATTTTCCCCCTACTCCTTCGGATGTCTGACCGCCCACAGGATGAATGCGCCAGCCGTCGCCACCGCAAAGACCGCACCCGCATCTGGCCAATTCCAGTTGATGAGCAGGCCGTCCGCCGCAAAGCCGACCAGCACTGTCACGATAAACGCCACCACTTCCATCTGACCACCTCCGTTTTTCCATCATAACACAAAAAGCCCCGCCGAAGCGAGGCTTTTTTCTATTTGCTGGCTATTGCTGCTGGCTGGCCACATGATTGTAAAGGTTGGCGACCAGCATGATGACTTCGGCGGCCTGGGGCTGCTTGGTGCTGTCAGCAAAATAGGCGGCCAGCTGGTCATCCATGATGCCTGCGGCTTGGAGGTCGGCTAATTGGCCGGCATAGTCGGCGGCAGGGCTGTTTAATACTTTCGCCGCTGTGGCGATGATCTCTGCATTGGTAGGGTTATCATTGACTTCGATATAGTCTAGGGTCAGGCCGGCTTTGGCCATGGCTTTATTGATCATATTCTGGTAGCGCCATTTGCTCATGGTGTCTTCCAGATGATAATTGTTGTCATAGCCGCCGTCCAGGAGTCCCAGCGAACGGATCACTTTGACGCCGGGATAAGCCCAGTGATCCATGAAATCTTCGTGGATCGTGAAATCTTCCAGGTAAGCGCCCTGCTTTTTCAGCTGCTTCTGTACAGCGCTGATGGCTTTTTCATCA
>CABVBB010000503.1 GCA_902496505.1 uncultured Peptococcaceae bacterium | reverse complement strand
CGCGGGTCGGGATGCGTATCGTTCGGCGGCACGCCAAGCACAAAAAATACACATAAGCGGCCAATGCGATCACACAGCCCACATAGCCCAGCTGCTCACCGATCACCGCAAAAATAAAATCCGTATGCGCTGCCGGGATAAGATAAGGCTGCCCTTGCCCCAGCCCTGTGCCCAGCCAGCTGCCTGCGGCAAAAGCGCCTAGTGAGCGGATCAGCTGATAGCCGCCATATTGCGGATCAGACCAGGGATCCCACCAGGTATGCACTCTGACGCGCACATGACCGAAGCATTGATAAGCCAATACCCCTGCCGCCACCAGCACCACTAAGCCGATGATCGCCCAGCTGCGCTTGCCGGTCGATAAATACATGATAATGATAAAGATACTGTAGAAGATCAGCGCCCCGCCCAGATCCACCTGCGCCACCAAAAGCGCCAGCACGGACAATACGCCGGCCAAGAGGATCAAGATGTTGCGGATATTCTGCACGCGGGCATTTTTGTACCAGCTGACCATAAACAGCAAAAACGTGATCTTGGCCAATTCTGACGGCTGGAGCGAAACAGGCCCAATATAGACCCAGCTGCGCGCACCGCCACGCTCGATGCCCATCGCTAATGGCAGCGCTAATAGCAGAAGCGTCACTGCCAGCCAAAAATACTGTCCTTTGAGCACCGTTTCCTTCGGCACCCGCTCGATCACCCAGGCGGCCAGCGCCAGCGCTATGGCGCCAGATACGATCCAGACCATCTGCTTGAGCGCAAAAGTCACATTGAGCCGCAGCAAGATCAGATAGCTGATGACCAGCAAAAAAGCGATCGGGCCGAACAGCTGACTGGACTTGGGGAATTTTTTCTCCAGATACCACTGTTCAGCATACAGCACTGCCAAAAGCCCTGCTGCCACGGCCAGCATATACCACGGCGCTTTTTCTGCCAGCCAGAGCGCTGTCATGCCCAAGGCCAAGACCGCTGCGCTGATGTGGATCGGCCACAGCCGTTTAATGGTCTTGTCCATACAGCACCACCGTCATATTGTCTGCACCATTGCTGATGAGTGCGGCGGCGACCAAGCGGTCCGCCGCCTGCTGCAGATCATTGCAGGAAGCTATGATCCGACAGATCTCTGCATCAGAGAGGGCATTATACAGTCCGTCTGTGCAGAGCAGCAGCGTATCGCCCGCCTGCCAGGATTCGGTCAAAAGCTGAGCTTCTACGACAGGCTCTGGCCCCAAAGCCTTGAGCAGCACATTCTTGCGGCTGTTCTGCTCCAGGGCTGCCCGCTCCACTTCGCCCAGACGCACCAATTCTGCTAAATAAGAATGATCATTGGTCAGCTGCTCGATGGCGCCCTGCCGGATGCGATAAGCCCGACTGTCACCGATGTGCGCGATATGGAGCCTATCACCATCGATGGCAGCCACAGTAAACGTCGTCCCCATGATCTTGCCGGCGATATCCTCCTGATAACGATACACGGCTTCATTAGCTTGGGCCACCATACGGGCCAATTCCTCTGCCTCCGTGATCGCAGTAAACTCTGCTAAGGCACTGGTGAACACGTCGATGGCTAGATTACTGGCCAGCTTGCCATTTTCATGACCGCCCATACCATCGGCGACCGCAAAAACCTTTTTCCCCTCATCGATCAAAAAACTATCTTCATTGGCTTTGCGCACTGCCCCTATATCAGTGCAGCTTCCAACTGCCATCTTTTTCACCTCGCTGTCTTTAAACGTTCCATCATTTTGCTATCCGGCCGTTTGCTTATCACTGCCGCCCAAATTTCTGCGGCAGCTGGCCGAACATGCTATACAAATCTTATCTTACTACACTTACAGCCAAATTTCCAGTTTTAATCAGGGATTCTCCCCGACTGTTAATAATTCCAATAAAAAAAGCGCTCCATCGTCAAGATGGAACGCTTGAAATATCTTCAACTCAGTCCAGATCGTCTCTCATGATCGCACCGGTGCTGGCCGAAGTGACCAGATGCGCATAGCGGCGCAGATAAGAGTGCGGGAAAGTCTCCACTTTTGGTTTCTGCCATTTAGCCTTACGTTCAGCCAGTTCTTCGTCGCTCAAGCGGACATTGAGCTTGCGGGCAGGGATATCGATCTCGATGATATCGCCGTCTTCCAAGAGGCCGATAGGACCGCCTTCCGCCGCTTCCGGCGAAACATGACCGATAGCAGCGCCTGCTGTACCGCCGGAAAAACGGCCGTCAGTGATCAGCGCCACTTCTTTATCTAAGCCAGCGCCGATGATCGCTGCGGTGGGACTTAACATTTCCCGCATGCCCGGGCCGCCCTTTGGTCCTTCGTAACGCACGATGACCACATCACCTGCTTGGATCTCATTGTTGGTGATAGCGGCGAAAGCCTCTTCCTCCGAATTGTAGACCCGAGCCCGTCCTTCATGCACTAGCATTTCTGCTGCGACGCCTGCCTGCTTGACTACTGCACCATC